>VBKQ01000250.1 GCA_005879505.1 Deltaproteobacteria bacterium | reverse complement strand
GAAAGGATGGTCACCGGGTGGATGTAGCTCTCATACAGCACGCCGAGCACGATGTAGACCGTCACCACTGCCGCCAGGATCAGGATCGGTTCTGACGCCAGCGATTGCTGGAAGGCCTGCGCGGTGCCGGCGAAATCCGCTCGCACGCCGGGGGGAAGCCCGATCTCTCCCTCCGCCGCTCGGATCGCATCGACCGCCTCGCCTAGCGCGTGGCCGGGAGCGACGTTGAAGGAGATGGTGGCGGCGGGAAACTGGCCCTGGTGATTGATCGAGAGCGGGGAGGTCCCGGGCTCGAAATGGGAGAAGGCGTTGAGCGGGACCTGATCGCCCGTCTGCGACTTGAGATAGATCCGCCGCAACGCAGCCGGGTCCTGCTGATCCTGCGGCTGCACCTCCAGGATCACCCGGTACTGGTTGAGCTGGGTGAAGATGGTCGAGACCTGCCGCTGGCCGAAAGCGTCGTAGAGCGTGTCGTCGATGGTCTGCGGAAGGATCCCGAGGCGCGCGGCGGTGTCGCGATCGATGATCAGCGTTTCCTGCAAGCCGGAGGAGAGCAGGTCGCTGGTCACGTCGCGCAGCTGTGGCAGGGTCCGCAGCTTCTCCACCGCCTTCGGGCCCCACTCGGTCAGCTCCTTCGAGTCGGCGTCCTCGAGCGTGTACTGGTATTGCGTGCGGCTGGTGCGGGTCTCGATGGTCAGATCTTGCACGGGCTGCAGGAAGAGCTGGATTCCCTCCACTTGCATCAGCCTGGGCTGCAGGCGTGCGATGATCTCGGCGGCGTCCGCCTTGCGGTCGCCGTGCGGCTTGAGCGTGATGTTCAGGCGGCCGCTGTTGGTGGTGGGATTCGTCCCGTCGGCGCCGATGAAGGATGCCACCGCGGCGACGTCCGGGTCCTGCAGCACGACGTCCGCGAGGGCGCGCTGGCGGTCCATCATGCGGGTGAAGGACGCGTCCGGCGATGCCTCCGAGACCCCGATGATCAATCCGGTGTCTTGCTGGGGGAAGAAGCCCTTCGGAACCGCCAGCGCGAGCAGGAACGTGAAGAGAAGCGTGGCGATGGTGACCGCCAGCGTGAGCGCCTGGTGATCGAGCACCCACTTCAGGCCCCCGTCGTAGAAGCGGGCCAGCCTCTCCCACTGCCGCTCGGTGAAGCGGGTGAAGCGCGTCTGCTTCTCCTCGGCGTGCGGCTTGAGCACGTGCGCGCACATCATCGCGGTCAGCGTCAGCGAGAGGACGGCGGAGACGCCGATGGCGACCGCGAGAGTGACCGCGAACTCGCGAAACAGCCGCCCGATGATGCCGCCCATGAAGAGGAGCGGGATGAGCACCGCGACCAACGACACCGTGAGGGACACGATGGTGAACCCGATCTGCTTCGCGCCCTTCAGGGCCGCCTCGAACGGCGGGTCGCCTTCCTCGATGAACCGGGAGATGTTCTCGATCATGACGATGGCGTCGTCCACCACGAAGCCGGTGGAGATGGTGAGCGCCATCAGCGAGAGGTTGTTGAGCGAGTAACCGCACAGATACATCACCCCGAAGGTGCCGATCAGCGAGAGCGGCACCGCCACGCCGGGGATCAGCGTCGCGCGCAGCGAGCGGAGGAAGACGTAGATCACGCCGACCACCAGCAGGATGGTGAGCACGAGGGTGAACTGGACGTCGTTCACGGATGCGCGCACGGTCTCGGTGCGGTCGGCGAGGATGTTCACGTCGACACCCTGGGAGAGGGTGGCCTTGAGCTGTGGAAGGAGCGCCTTCACCCGATCGGCGGTCTCGATCACGTTCGCGCCCGGCTGCCGCTGGACGTTGAGGATGATGGCGCGCTCCGTGTTCGCCCAGCCGGCGAGCTGGGCGTTCTCCACTCCATCCACCGCGTCCGCGACGTCGTCGAGCCGCACCGGCGCGCCGTTCTTGTAGGCGATGATCAGCGGCCGGAAGGAGGCCGCCTTCGCCAGCTGGTCGTTGGTGGCCAGCATGAAATCCTGGCGCGGGCCGTCGAGGTTGCCCTTGGGCTGGTTGACGTTGCTCGCCGCCAGCGCCGCACGCAGGTCCTCGAGCGTCAGACCGGCGCCGGCGAGCGCGGCCGGGTCTGCTTGCACGCGGACGGCGGGCTTCTGCGCGCCGTTGATCGTCACCAGGCCCACCCCCGAGACCTGCGAGATCTTCTGGGCGAGGATGCTGTCGGCGGCGTCGTTCACCTGGTCGAGCGGAAGCGATTTCGAGGTCACCGACAAGGTGAGGACGGGGACGTCGGCGGGGTTGCTCTTCGAGTACGTCGGCGGCGCCGGCAGCGTCCGCGGGAGCAGGTTGGAGGCGGCATTGATGGCTGCCTGCACGTCCTGCTCGGCGGCGTCGATGTTCCGGTCCAGCTCGAACTGAAGGGTGACCTGCGAGGTGCCGAAGCTGGAGATCGACGTCATCTGCGAGAGCGCCGGCATTTGGCCGAACTGCCGCTCGAGCGGCGTGGTCACGGCCGACGCCATCGTGTCGGCGCTGGCCCCGGGCAACAGCGTCGAGACCACGATGGTCGGGTAGTCCACTTGTGGCAGCGCGCTGACCGGCAACTGCCGGTAGCCGATCACGCCTGCTAGAAGCAGACCCACCGTGAGCAGCGCCGTGCCGACCGGCCGCCGGATGAATGGCTCGGAAATGCTCACTGCCGCGGTCCTCGCTGGGTCCGCGGCGTGTCGGCGCGCGGGCCTTCGCCTTCGCGCTGGGTCCGCGCGGGCTGACCCGCCTGCCGCGGCGTCACCTTGGCGCCCGCGCGCAGCTGGTTCTGGCCGTCCACGACCACCTGCTCGCCCTCCTGCAGACCTTTGGCGAGGATCACCAGGTCTCCTTCCGTGTGGTCCACCTCGATGTTGCGCGGCTGCACGGTCTGATCCGGCTGGATCACGTACGCGAACAGCCCATCGGGCCCGCGCTGTGGCACGGTGGCAGGAACCACCAGGGCGTCCTTGCGGGTGGTGAGCAGCAGCCGCGACTTCACGAACTGATTCGGCCAGAGGAGCTTCTGCGAGTTCGGAAACACCGCCTTGAGCCGCAAGGTAGCGGTATTGGCGTTGATCTGGTTGTCGACCAGCGTGAGCTGTCCGGTGGCGAGCTTCTGCGCCCCGTCGCGGCTCCAGGCCTCCACTGTCAGCATGCCCTGCTGGAGCTCTTGCGTGACGCGGGCGAGGTCGTCCTGGGGGAGGCTGAAGAGAACGCTGATCGGGTCCAGCTGGGTGAGCACCACCAGCCCGTTCGTGTCGGAGGCATGCACGAGGTTGCCTGGGTCGACGATGCGCACGCCGGTCACGCCGTCGATGGGCGAGCGGATGCTGGAGTACTCCAGGTTCAGCTTCGCGGAGGCGATGGTTGCCTCATCCACGGCGACGGTACCTTCGAGCTGGCCGACCAGTGCCGCCTGATCGTCCGCCTGCTGCTGGGGGATCAGCTTCTTTGCCGCCAGCTGGCGATATCGATCGAGGTTCACTTTCGCGGCGGCGAGCTGGGCCCTGTCGCGGACCAACGCTCCTTCGGCCTGCCGGAGCTGGTTCTGGAACGGCCGCGGATCGATCTGCGCCAGCAGCTCGCCTTTGCGCACCTGCTGGCCCTCGCGGAACAGGACCTTGTCGAGGCGGCCGTCCACCTGCGAGCGGAGCGTGACCGTATAGAAGGCCGCTACGTTGCCGAGGCCGTCGAGGTAGATGGGCACGTCCCGGCGCTGGACCGGAGCCGCGACCACGGGGATGGCCCGCGCCGCCGCCTGGGCGGCCTGTTCGCGCTGGGCGCCCGCCTGCTTCTTCGCGCTGGTGCGGCGGTAGACGAAGAAGCCTGCGGCAGCAATCACCACCGCCGCGATCACGATCAGGACGGTCCTGCGCTCGCGCATCTTCCGCTCCTATTGCCGGCCGAGCGCGCGGAGGAGCTGCGCGCGCGCCGTGGAGAGTTGATCGTTCGCTTGCACGACCTGCGCCGCCGCCTGCGTGAGCGCGACCTGGGCGTCACCCAGCTCGATCGCGCTGCCGACGCCGACCTGGTATCGCTCCTCCGCCAGGCGCAGGCGCTCCCGCGCGTTGACCAGCGCCTCTTGCGTCGCGCTCAGCGACTCTTTCGCGGCGCGGACGGCCAGCCGGGCCCCGTCGACGTCGGAGCGGATCGTCAGCCGCTGCAGATCGAGCTGGGCCACCGCGGCGATCACGTTCGTCTCCGCTTCGCTCACCTGTGCCCTCGTCAGGCCGCCCTGGAAGATGTTCCAGCTCAACGACAGCCCGGCGGCGGCATTCCAGCCCAGAGTGTCGAGACGGGCGCCGCCCTGCTGGAATCCGAGGGTCGCCGAGAGCGCCGGCGCATATTGGCCCTCGAACGAGCGGATCGTGAGTTGCTCGGCCCGGATCTGATCCTCCAGGGACTGCACTTCCGGCCGGGCGCGGCTTGCTTCCTCGAGCAGGACTTCCAGCTCAGCGTCCTCGCCCGCCACCGGCGGCTGGGCCGTGTCCTGGACGTCGTAATCGGTCGGTCCCTGGACTCCCATCGCGGAGTTCAGGTTCACCTTCGACGTCTGGTACGCGTTGTCCGCGTTGATCAGCAACACGCGGGCGTTGGCGGTGTCGGCGCGCGCCTGGACGAGATCGATCTCCGCCCGGGTCCCCGCCTGCACGAAGCCCTCGATCTGCTGCAGGTGTCTGATGAGGTTGTCGAGGTTCTCGCGCGCCACCTGCGCCAGTGCCCGATTCGCGCGCGCGGTGAAGTATGCCGACCGCACGTTGAAGTCCACTTGCAGCGCGGTAGCGCGCTCGGTGGCTGCCTGGGCATCCGCCTGCGCGCGGGCCGCGCGCCAGCGGTTCGGCTGCGAGCCAAAGTCGAAGACGAGCTGGGAAACGTTGATGCTGTCGGAGTAGGAGTTGAACGTGTCGAACTTCGAGTGCGCGGCGCCGAGGCTGCCGGCGGGGCCGACGCTGGGCGCGCCGGGCCTGGTGATGGCATTCGCCGTGGTGCGCTGGTATCCGGCCGTGGCGCTCAGTTGTGGCAGGAGCGGCGCGAGCGCCTGGCTGGCGCGGGCGCCGGCGGCGGCGGTGTTCGCCCGCGCCTGCCGGATCTGCGGCTGGTGCTCGCGCGCGGACTGCACTGCCTCGTCCAAGGTGACGATGCGCGCCGCTGCGAGAAGGGCGAAGGCGGCGATCATGGTGGCGCGCCCCGTTCGTGGACATGGCGGCCGACGGCAGCCTCGCGCGTGAACAGCCGTACGTTCTCGATCACCTTCCGCAGCGAAGCGCGCAGCGCCTCCTGTTCCCGCCGGGTCATGCCGCGCACGAGCGAGCCGCGGATGGCCGCAGCCACCGGCGCGATCCGCTCCGCCAGCCTCGCTCCGGCGGGACTGAGCAGCACGCGCAGCGCGCGGCGGTCGCGGTCATCCTGCGCGGTCCGCACCAGGCCTCGACGCGCAAGTCCCTCCGCGACCCGGGACGCCGTAGGCGCATCCATCCGCTGCCTGCGCGCGATCTCGCCAAGCGAGGCTCCGGTGAGCTCACGCGCCGCGTTCAGGAAGCAGAACTGCTGCGTGGTCAACGCGAGCGCGCGCGCATGCTGCTGCACGGCAAGCTTGACGCTTCGCTGCGCCACGCCGATGAGCAGGCCTATGTATTCTTGCTCGCGCAACATTTGCCGCGGCAACTAATTGCCGAGCGGGCGCACCGTCAAGAGCGAGGGCGGCAGAGAAACAAATCGAGACAAAAGGCGCTTCTGTTAAAAACATCCGATGGCCGACGCGCAAGTGCCCTTTTGGGAGCGGGCGACCGGTCCACTGCGCCGGCAGGCGGCGAGATTTCCCTTCGAGCGAGCGATCCTGATGGGGCTCGCCGCGGTGGTGGGACTGTACGGAGGCCTCGCCGCCGGGCTGTTCGCCACCGCCATCCGCTTCGTTCAGTTGGTGGTATTCGGCGGCGCGGAAGTGGCGTCATCGCTGTTCGGCAGCGGTCGCGTCGCCTGGCTGCGCCTGTTCCGGACACGGCTCGGCGCCGCCCATTGGCATCTGGAGTTCGTCGCATTGGCTGCCCTGCTCCTCATCGCCGCAGCGGTGCTCGACGCGGTCGGCGCCAAACGCTTGCCCATGTTCGAGGTGCACCGGATCCGCGCCGTCGCGCTCGTGGCCGCCCTGGGCCTGTCGCTGTACTACCCGTTGCTCCTGCTCAGGACCTTCAACGGCACTTTTCGCGAGTCCTCGGGCGGGCTGTACGCGATGCTGCTGGAGGCGCCGCGATGGACCTGGGTGCTCGGCCCCGCCGCCGGCGCGTTGCTGGCCGCACTGATCGTCCGCCTCAGCCCCGAGAGCGGTGGCCATGGCGTGGTGGAGGTGATCGAGGCGGTCCACAAGCGCGCCCCGATCAAGGGCCGGGTCGCGCTCTGGAAATCGCTCGCCGCTGGCCTGGTCATCGGGTCGGGTGGCAGCGCCGGACGGGAGGGCCCCGTGGTCCACCTCGGCGGCGCCGTCGCCTCCTCGCTCTCGCGGTTTCTCGCCTTGCCGAGGAGCGAGACGTCGATCCTGCTCGGCGCCGGGGCAGGCGCGGGAATCGCCGCGTCGTTCCAGGCTCCTCTCGCGGGGTCGCTGTTCGCGCTCGAGATCGTCCTGGCCGACTTCGACGTGCGGCGTTTCGCCCCGGTGGTCCTCGCCTGCGTCACGGCCGTCGCCACCTCGCGCGCGCTCCTCGGCGGTGGCAACGAGCTTCGCCCGGTCGCGTGGTCTTTGAAGCATCCTTCGGAGATCGCCGTCTACCTGCTCCTCGGGGTGGTCGCCGGGCTGTGCGGACTCGTGTACATCCGCGCGATCCACGCCGCCGAGGAGCGGCTCGGCCGCGTCCCGCTCCGTCCGGAATTGCGCGCCACGATCGGTGGGCTCCTGGTCGGCTTCGTGGGACTACTGGCTCCTCGCGTGCTCGGCACCGGCATCGAGACCATCAACGCCGCCCTGGCCGGCAAGCTCGTCTTCGGGGCGCTGGTGCTTGCCCTCGGCTGCAAGCTGATCGCTACCTCTTTCACCCTCGGCTCCGGCTCGCCCGGCGGCAGCTTCTTTCCCGCAGTCTTCATCGGCGCCATGCTCGGCGGCGCATTCGGCCAGCTCGCCCACGCGGCGTTGCCTGGCATCGCTTCCTCGCCGGGAGCCTACGCCGCGGTGGGCATGGGCGCGGTCGTCGCCGGCGCGACGCTCGCGCCGTTGACCGGCGTCGTCATGATGTTCGAGCTGACCGGCAGTTACCAGATCATCCTGCCGCTGCTCGTCGCCTGCGGCGTCGCGGCGGCCGTCGTCCAGGGAATGCTCGGGGGATCGATCTACACCATCGGCGCGCGCAAGAGAGGCGTGCAGATTTCGCGCGGCGGCGCGGCGTTGAGCGACCTCTCCGTCGCCCAGGCCCTCGATCCCGTCCTTCCCCTGCCCGCGGACCTTCCCTATGAAGACCTGGTCCGGATCGTCGGGCCCACGCACCATGCGGCCTTTCCCGTGATGGAGGGAACTGCACTCGCTGGAATCGTGTCGGTGCGGGAGATACGCCAGGCCTTGCTGAATCCGGCGGTCGACCGCACCGCCATCGCCCGGTCCTTCGCGCACCATGCGGAAACCTTGCTTCCGGACGACGACCTGGGGACCGCCGTGCAGCGGCTTTCCCAGGCCGGCGTGGCAGAGGCCGTGGTGGTGGACGCGGAGGGAAAGCCGGTCGGCGTCGTGACTCGGGAGGGGATTCTCGAGACCTGGCGGCGCGCGACCCTGCCGGGTTAGCCTGATGCCCGTACAGACTCAAAGCATAGCCGTATAGCCGCACTTCGTGCGGCAGCGGCTAAGATGCCTTCATGGACACCTCGCAGCGGTTCAACATCGGGGCCGAGCTGATCGAGCGGAACCTGCGGGCAGGACGCGGCGAGGCTCCCGCGATTCTCTCTGGCGGCAAGATCCTCACCTACCGTGACCTGGAGACGCTGACCGATCGGCTCGCGGCCGCCTTCCTGCGGGCCGGCGTGGAGCCGGAGCAGCGCGTGCTCTTCGTGATGCCGGATTCGCCCGAGCTGGCCGCGGGGTATCTCGCCGCGATGAAGATAGGCGCGGTCGCCGTCCCCTCCAATCCGCTCCTGCGGCCGGCCGACTACGCCTACTTCGTCGAAGAGAGCCGCGCCCGGCTGCTGATCACTTCCCGCGCCTGCTTCGAGCGTATCGAGCCCGCGCTCTCGCAAGGAAGCGCGCTGCGGCGCGTGCTGGTCGTGGGCGAGACCGGCGACCGGAGCTTCGAGCGGTGGGTCGCGGAGACGCCCCCGCAACGCGTGCCCACGGCCGCGACCAGCCGGGACGAGCCGGCATTCTGGCTGTGGACGAGCGGCTCCACCGGCCGCCCGAAGGCCGCCGTTCACGCGCACCAGGACTGGCCGCATTGCTGCGAGCTGTACGCGCGCGCCGTGCTCGACCTCTCCTCGAGCGAACGGTGCTTCTCCGCCAGCAAGCTATAGAGGAGGCGAAGCCGACGGTCTTCTTCGGCGTGCCCACCCTGTACGCCGCGATGCTCGCGCAGAAGGAGGTCCCGCACGACCTCTCCTCGCTGCGCCTCTGCGTCTCCGCCGGCGAGCCGCTCCCGGGCGAGCTGTTCACCCGCTGGAAGTCGCGGTTCGGGACCGAGATCCTCGACGGCATCGGGTCCACCGAGGTGCTCCACATCTACGTCTCGCCCCGCCGCGGCCACGCGAAACCGGACTCGACCGGTGTACCGGTGGACGGCTATGAGGTGAAGATCATCGACGAGGACGGCAGCGAGGTCCCGCGAGGGCAGACCGGCGATCTGATCGTGCGCGGGCCGAGCACCGCGACCATGTACTTCAACCGGCGGGAGCAGACGCGCTCGAAGATGCGCGGCGAGTGGTTCTTCAGCGGCGACAAGTTCCGCCGGACGGAGGACGGCGAGTACCACTACGTCGGGCGCTCGGACGACATGTTCAAGGCAGGCGCGGAATGGGTTTCGCCGACCGACGTGGAAGCGGTGCTCGTCTCTCACCAGGCCGTGCTGGAGGCGGCGGTCACCCCGCTGCGCGAAGGGGGCCTGATGCGCCCGCAGGCCCACGTCGTGCTCACCGAAGGGCGGGAAGGAACGCCGCAGCTGGCGGAAGAGCTGCGCCAGCACGTCCGCTCGCGCTGCGCCGGGTACATGGTCCCGAAGGAGATCCATTTCGTGCGCGAGCTTCCGAAGACCGCGACGGGAAAAATCCAGCGGTACCTGCTGCGCGAAGGTTCGTGAGGCGGCCGCGACTGGATGGTTGTCTTCGCAACCATTTCGGGATAGGCCGCTGCCGTGAAGGAGCCGGTCGGCCTCTTGATCGCCGCCGCGCGGCGGAAGCTGAAGCGCGCGGTCCACGAGCGCATCGCGCCCTACGGGCTCACCACGCAGCAGTTCTGGGCCCTGGTGAACATCGAGGAGGCGGATCGCCCTTCGCTGCGCGAAGTCGCCGAGCGAATGCGGATGGACGCTCCCACCGCATCTCGCGCGGTCACGCAGCTTCTCCGCCGCCAACTGGTGAAGGCGGAGGGCGATCGGAACGATCGCCGGCTGCTTCGCCTCCAGCTCACGCGCAAGGGGCGGGAAAAGATCGGGATCTTGCGCAACCTGGCGGCCGAGCTGCGCGGCGCGGCCGTCCACGGGCTGACGCGCGGCGAGGAGGAGATGCTCCGCACGCTGCTGCGGAAGGTCATCACCAACCTGGACGAGCTGGTGCGCGACCTCGATCGAGTGGGCCCATCGCACCGCCAGCGGGGATCAGCGAGCGAGCGATAGATTTGCCGTCGTACTCAGACATCAAGTCGCAGCTGCGCCTCGAGCGGTTCCAGCGCGCCGAGCACGGCCGCGCCATACGCACCGGCTCGCGTGCAGGCCTCCAGCACCGGAACACCGGCAGCGAGGAAGAACGTCAGAGCGCCGGCGAAGCTGTCTCCCGCTCCGTACGCGCCGCCGCCTTCCGGGCTGCGAGCGGGCGCCGGGAACCGCCGCGTTCCGGCCTCGGTAAGCACGGCACCACCTGCGGCGCCTTCCGTGAGCACGATTGCCGACGGCCTTTGCTGCGCGGGAAAGTCGTCGAGGGTGCATGCCTCCCGCGGGTCCACCGCGCTGCCGACCACGACGTCGGCCCGCACTCCGGAGCGGAGCAGGGCGGGTCTTCGCCGTGCAGTGATCACCAGCACCCGCGCCGCGCGGGCCGCGGCGATGGCTGCCGGATCCTCCGCCGTGAAGTAGGCGGCGTCGCACGAGGCAAGCTCCTCCCAGGGCAGGGGATCGGCGCGCGCGGGATGGAGCGGCTCTCCCACAACCACGATGGTGCGCTCGCCGTCCGGCGTGATCATCACCAGGTCGCGCGTGTGCGGCTGCTCCCGCTGTGCCACAAACACGCGCGCCGCGGTGCGGGCGACCCTGTCGCGCACCTGGGCCGCCGCCTCGTCGTTGCCGAGCGCGGTGTAGAGAAGGATCTCCGCGTTGGACCGCGTGAGCTGAAAGAAGGCGATGCCGCCGCCCCCTCCGGGAAACGACCGCGGTGCTTGCAGGTGCGCGATGTCGCCGGCGCGCGGGACGGCGGGAACGCGCCCGAGCGTGATGTGCTCCACGTGACCGACCATGGCGATCCGCATGCGCGCTGCAGTGTAGACGGTCGGCCGGATGGTTCAACCTGCGACTACACGTTCACTAGTGAACTTGCCCCACGTTACTTCACTGCCGCCGCTGCCGGTGTGGCCGGCGTCGCCGAGTTGAGCGGCGGCGCTCCCTGCTGGGTATCCGCCGGCGCATTTGCCACCAGCGGGCATCCCGTCTTCGGCTTCGGCACGCTGAACCAGCGGTTGATCTCGATGCAGGTGTAGCGGCAAAGGCCAGTCTCGGCGCGCCCCTCGTCCGTGACCACGCACTTGCCGGGGTTGTCCATCTCGAGCAGCGCTGCCTTGATCAGGCCCCTCTCCTGCGGGTCCTGCTCGGCCGCGTACGCCCTCTCCAGATCCGGCTTCGCGGTAGGATCCTTGTGGTGGCGGATGTGCTCGAGCATCAGCTCCTTCGCCTCCCACTCCGTCTCGGCCGGGATCATCTGCGCGAGCTGGGCATTGGTCTTCCACCCGCTGGTGTTCATCAGGCGGTAGAGCGCACCGAGGTAGATGTTCTTGCGCGCCTTGTCCTTGTTTCCGAGGGCGGATTCCATCGCGGCGACGGAGTCCTTGCTGCCCTCGGCAGAGAGCGCGTCGAGCGCGAAGCACCCGTAGACGGGGTAGTCGTCCTTGACCACCGGGCATTTCTGCAGCACCTCGGTGTAGACGGCCACTCCGGAAGCGCCGAGCGCCTTCACCACGCGCTGCACCGTCTTCGGCTCGTTGCCGCGGATGCAGTCGTGCTTGATGGCGGAGCGCCGGACGGCGTCGTCGTGCAGCTCGGCCTTGGGCCGGCGATCGCGCTGGATGCCGATGGCGAAGAGCTTCGCGTTCGGTCCCTTCGGGAAGCAGTCCGGCGCTTTGAGGTCAGGCTCGAGCTGGTCGATCTCCTTCAGCTCGCGCGCGAGCTTCGACTCCGGGCCGTAGTAGTCGTAAAGCGCGTACCCGCCGAGGGCGAGCACGGCGACCGCGATGACGATCGTCCGGATGTTCATGGGCGCGAATGCTACGCCCATGCCCGGCCAAGGAGCCAGTGGGACCAGATCAACTTCGCTCAACGATATTCAATGGTTTTCGACGCCCGGCGGCGCGGCTGTGCTAACGTCCCTCGCTTCATGATGCACGAGGCCGACCGCGGCGGATGGGCGGAGGCGTTGGAGCGAGGCCGCATCGTCCATTTCCCGAGGTGCCCGCTTCCGCTGCCCTCGCCGGACGATCAGGACTTCCTCCGGGAGGGCCTGGCCCCGTATCTGCGACGGAAGAACGTCAGCTACTATCCCGACGCGAACAAGCTGGCGGGCTTGCGGGCGCCTGCTCCGGTCCTGGAGCGCGCGCGGGGCATCCTCCGCGATCATTCCGCGCGCGTGCGCGACTTCCTCCAAGGCGGGATGCCCGGGTTCACCCGCGGCTGGAGTCCCGGGACCACCAGCTTCCGCCCGAAGGAGGAGCAGGGCCGCGGGCTTTCGGCGCACGCCAGCAACGAGCTGATCCACGTCGATGCCGGGGCCTATGGCGCGACGCACGGCGATCGCATCCTCCGCTTCTTCGTCAACCTGAACCCCTCGCGGGAGCGGGTCTGGGTCAGCAAAGGCACCTTCGAAGCGTTGTTCCGCCGCCACGGCGCAGAAGCGGGGGTCGGCGGAGGGGAGCTGCAGCCGCGGTTGCCGGAGCGCGCTCTCGGCGGCCTGCTGCGGATGGCTGGCCGGACGTTTCCCATGGCGCGCGTCATCGATACCTCCCCATACGATCGGCGCATGCGACGCTTCCACAATTGGATGAAGGACACCGCGGAGTTCCAGCAGCCGCCGCACGAACGGTTCTCCTTCGCGCCGTTCTCCGCCTGGATGGTGC
>VBKQ01000249.1 GCA_005879505.1 Deltaproteobacteria bacterium | reverse complement strand
CAGCCCGTCGGTCGCGCTGACCGTGACGTGCGCGCCCGTCAGCGCCACGTCGCCGTCGTTGCGCGCCTGCAAGTGCAGGACCGCCGGCACGCCCACTTCGACCTGACCGGGCAGCGACAGCGACGCGAGTACCGGCAACGGCCCAGCACGCACGATGACGTCGCGCGACAACTCGAGCGGCGGCGGCGCATCGCCGCGCTCGGCCGTCGCCCTCGCGACGAACCGCAGTGAAGTGACGCCGGCCGAAACGCCGTGGAGCGAGCCTTGGAAGGGCATCCCCGCTCCGGCGGCGAGCGCGAATCCGGAAGTCGAAGGGTCGTTCGCGAGGGCCGCGGCGCCGCCGGCGGAAAAGGCCGCCGAGACATTTCCCATCGCCATTGATGACGGCCCGGTCAACGCGGCGCTGAACGGCACGTCGGCCCCGGCCTCGATCTCGGTCGGCGCGTCCAACGATGCCGACAGCGCCGGCTGCCCGAGGGCGCGCAGCGGCGCCGACTCGTGGACCACTCCGGTCTGCGGCCCGAGCGTCCATCGCACGGCAACGTCGATCGACGTGTCGCCCCCCGCCGCCGACCGCAGCGAATCGAGCGATGCGGTCAGCGAGATCGTCTGATCGGCCTCCAGCGACGAGAGTAACGACAGGCCGGAAATGCCCGCCAGCCCATCGGGCGCGACGCCTTGGGATTCCAGCGACACATGGACTTGCGTGGGTGCGCGCGAGCTGACGTCGAGTACCAGCGCGCCCGATTCGCCGCTGGCCAGATCGGCTGGGGCATGCAGCGCAAGCTCGATCGGCGCCACCACTTCCAGCGCCGGCGTGCCCCCGGCCGCGGTTCCCCCGATCGAAAGCGAGACCGGCCACACACCGGGTTCGAGCGTATCCGGCACCACCGCATCGATCAGGCCGTCGTCGCGCAAGACCGGCGACTGCAAGTCGGCGGGACCCGCGCTGGCGGAAATCGAATCGGACGTCACCGTCTTCGCGCCGAGGTCGGACCGCACCGACACACGAAAGCCAGCGCCCTTGAGCGCGACCTTGGCGCGGACGCCGGCCACCACGGGTGACGGGGCGACCGCATCGAGCACGAACCCACCGTCCGGCGTGTGGCGGTCGCAGACGCAGCCGCCGAACGCCAGCGCGCAGACCACCGCGGCGCGGATGCTCGTGGAAAATTTCACGTCGCATCAACGGTAACAGCGCGCGCGCGGAGGCGTCACTCGCACCTTTCAAGTCTCGGGCGCAGAAGGTAGGCGAAGGCGAAACTTTGCCCCACCCGGGGCGTCGAGCAGCTCGAGCGACCCTCCCGCCTCCTCGGCCAGGGCACGGCTGATGTAGAGCCCGAGTCCGGACCCCCCGCTGCGTGCCGTCGCCAGCCGCGCGAACAGGCGTGGCCGCAGCTCCTCGGGGACGCCCGGCCCATCGTCCTCGACGATGGCTTCGGCGGCCTTCCCGGCAGGTGCGGTCCGGATGCGGATACGCCCGCGCCGTCCGGCGACGGCCTCGAGCGCATTGCGGAGCAGATTGCCGAGGATCTCCTCGACCGCGATCTGCTCAGCGGTCACCTTCGGCAACGACGGCGCCAGCTCCCGTACCAGCACGGTGCCCTGCCGCTCCGCATCGCGCTCGAGCAGCGACCACGCCACGTCGACTGCCTGGTTCAGGTCGGCGCGCGCTTCCGGCGCCGGCGCGCCCTGCCGGCGGGCTCGGGCGAGAATGGCCTGCACCCGGTCCACCTGCTGCACGATGGTCGCCACCCGCGCCGCCACCGCCGCATCGCCGGGCCGCGCTTCGAGCAAAAGCTCGGCGCTGCTTCGAATCCCCGTGAGCGGCTGGAGCAGCTCGTGCGCCAGCTCGGCCAGGACCGACGCCTTCGGATCGTCAGCCATGCGCGCTCCTCAGGGACCCAGATCGAGCAACCATGCTTCATACCCCAGGAAGACGGATTTCCCCTCGATCTCGCCGTGCAGCGGGCTCGAATCGGGGAGGCGCGCGGTGCCCCAGCCCGCGCCGACCAAGACCCGCGAGCGGCCGAGTTTGTAATCGAGCGAAGCGCGCGCCCGGAAACCCGGGGCGAGCGACGTCTGCGTTTCCTTGCCGCTTACCTGGCTCTGCGCGCTCGCCCAGGCGAACGTCGCCAGCGGGCCCAGCTCGAGGCCAATGCCGAAGCGGCGGGCGAAGGGAAGGCGCGCCCGCGCGAGGACCGGCACGGTCAGCGCAAACAGATGCTGCGAAACGGTCATCGCCGCGCCGGCCACGTCGCCGATGATGTCGCCGCGGAACGAGATCGCGTCGGCGCCGGTGAGCAGCGCCGCCTCGATTCCGCCGAATTGACGGCGGATGCCGATCTCGACACCGAGGCGAGCCGTGCGCAACGTGCCGCCGTTCGACATTGCGCCGCCGGACGCACCGGCGAACAGCAGCCACGCGTCGGCAGGCGGCTCGAACCGAACGGTGGTGCGGGCGAGTACCTTTCCGGCAGCGGTGATCTCCGCGTCGGCCGATCGGGACCGCGGATCGGCTTTCAACGTCGCCTCGGCATGCCCCGCCGCAGTCGGCGCCAGCTCGCCCACGCTCGCGCCCCGCGCGGCCAGCGAGAAACCGGACGCACCGAGCGCATTGCCGAATCGATCGCGCACCAGCGCGCGAACGCGCGCTTCCCGCTCGCCGGCGTCGGCGGTGATTTGCGCACTGGAAGCCTCGGCGGGAAGGACTTCGATCCGCATCGCCGCCGGCGCCGCTCCGGGCGCGCGCACCGCCAGCTCCGCCGGCCCGCTTCGTTCCGGCGCCTGGGCGAGGACCGCAGCGACCGCGCCGTCCCACGACACGCGCGCCGGCGCGCCGGCGAGGTGGGCCTCGAGCGGAATCCGGGTGAGCGTGTTTCCGGCTGAGTCGCGAACGCTGAGGCGAACGGCAAGCTCCTCGCCAGCGTGCACCGGCCCGGGCGGCACGAGCGACACCCGAGCGGGCGCCCCGGGGATCACATCTACCTTCAGCTCGATACGGCCGGCGCCCGCGTCGCCAGGGACCTCCACTCTGATGGTGTCGCTTCCCGGTGTGGACGGAGCGCGATATCGGGCGACCCAGAGGCCACGACCTTTGGGAGCCGGGGCCGATATCGTCCCCCGCTTTGCTTCGGCGCGCGGCGCGGTATCGGCCGGAGCTCCGTCGGCCGCGGCCACCGCGATCGCGACGCGCAATTCCTCGTCCGCTGTCACCTGCATCGCCTCCAGGACCGCTGCGATTCGCGCCAGATCCGGCGTGCCCAGATCGATCGGCAGCTCGCGCGCGTTGCCCACCCGGTCGACGGCGCGCACCACGCCTTGCCGTACGCCGGGCGGGACCTGGACTGGCAGCGTCGCCTTTCCGTCCGCTGCGCGCACCGGCCCGAACAGGGCGCCCGCCACCCGCACCGACAACGTCGCGCCGCGCTTCGACTCGAGGTGCAACTGGGTGCGGCCCGGTACGGGCAGGAACGCCGCTCCCTCGCCCCGCGCGTCGATCAAGGCGACAGCCAGCGCGCGCGGCGAGCGCCCCGGCAGCACGACGCGGCCGCCGGCGAGCTGCCCCGCGCTCACCGCTACGCGCAGCGAAGGGGGCACGGCGGCGGAGCCGTCGGGCAGAATGCGAAAGGCGCTGAGCGCGAGCTGGTGATCGAGCGAGGCGTAGAGGCCCGGACCCGGCGGTTCGGCGCGCACCGAGAACGAGACGGAATCGCCGCGGCGGTGCGCCGTGCAGGTGATCTGCCGCGCTTTTGCCGAGGCGTAAGCGAGCAGTCGCGCGGCCTGGCCTTGGGCGGGGATCACCGCGGTATCCGCGCAAGTCACCGAGCCCTGGTCGGGGAGCTCCGGCTTCTCGCCCGCCAGGAGCTCGGGCCCGCCCGACAATTCGACGGGCGCGGTCGTGCGCCCGTCGGCGGGTACGGCCTGCGGCGCCGATGCCGACAACGGCGCCGCAATGAGCAGCGCGGCGCAGATCATTGCCAGCCCTCGCTTCGCGCCTTGACCGGCGGCGGGCGTCGATCGACGCGCACGGTCTCTGCATCGTCGGCGACGCGGCCAAAGCGGTCGACGCTGCGCACAGCGATCTTGTTGGCGCCCAGCGCGAGCGGAACTTCGGTCTCGAACCTGCCGTCTTCGCCGACAGAGAGCTCGCGGCCGTTGACTGAGACGAACGCGCCAGGATCGGCCTCGCCTCGCAGCGTCACCGTCGCCTGCCGGGTCACCTTCTCTGCCGGCCATGCCACTTTCAGGAGCACCGAGCGCGGTACCGCTTCGCGCACCGGGGCGGCATCGCCCTCGACGCGAGCGCCTTGTCCGGCGGCGAGCACGGTGTCGCCACCCGCCGACGTCAGCTTCACTTCGCCCGCCTCGGCGACCACCGCGACCAGGCCCTTGCCGTCGTTGAACACCGCGAACGAGCCGGTCGACGCCTCGGCCACCGCGGTGCTGCCGGACGACTCGACCGATACCGCCACGTCGCCCTTGCCGGGCGAGGCGCCGATGCGGCCGCGCTCCAAGCGGAACCGGACGCTGCGGACGAGGAGCTGCCGCACCGATACTTCCGTGCGTTCGCGCACCTCGATCAAACCGTCGCGGCCGACTTTCAACGTCGCGGTGCCGCCGGCGCGTGTTCGCACCGCATCGTCCAGCCCGAGCCCGAACGGCACCTGCGCCGGCTGCCAGACGCCGCCGTGACGAACCTCGACGTCGCCCTGCGTCGCGGAGAGCTCGACCGTCGCCGATACTGGAGCAGGCGCCGGCGCAGCGACGACCACGGGTGCGGACGGAGAAGGAGCCACGGGCCGAGGTAGCGCCTCGGCACAAGCGCCGCAGCGCGCGCAGCTCGCGGCGAAGACAAGCAGGCCGGTCGCGAGTCGCTTCATGCCAGCGCACGATCCTGCAAGACGGGCAAGAGCACGGTGAACGTCGCGCCCTTGCCGGGCTCGCTTTCGACGGTCACGCGGCCGTGGTGCGCTTCGCAGACGCGGTGGACCATCGTGAGGCCCAAGCCCTTGGCGTTCCAGTCTGTCTTGGTGGTGAAGAAGGGCTCGAAGATGCGCCCGCGGATCTCGGCGGCGATCCCTTTTCCGGTGTCGGCGAAGTGGACCGCGGCGAGCTGGCCGTCGATCGATCGGTATCCCACGGTGAGCTGGCCGCCGCCCGGCATCGCCCGGCGCGCGTTGACCATCAGCTCTGAAAACGCCTCGCCCAGCTTCTGCGGATCGCCGGCGACGCGCAGCGGCGGTCCGTACTCCCGGATCACTGTCACGCCCGCCTGCGAGAGCGCCGCGTCCTCTCGGGCGAGCGCGTCGTCGAGCAGCGCGCGCAGATCAACCGGCGCGTGCGCACCCTCCGCCTCGTCGGCGCTGCGCTGCAGCCGCTTGACGATTTCGTGGATGCGCCTCGCTTGCGCCTCGATGCTCTCGAGCGTCTTGCGGCGCGCCGAGTCTGCTGGCTCGTGTAGCAGGAGGAGCTGCACCAGGCCGAGCAAGCCCGTGAGCGGGTTGTTCACCTCGTGCGCCACGCCGGCGCCGAGCTGACCGACCGCCGCCAGCTTCTGTGCACGCAACAAGAGATCCTGCGCCTCGCGCGCTTCGCGCGTCTTCTCTTCCACCCGCCGCGCCAGTTCCGTGTTCCAGCGCTCGATCTCGGAGGCCATCGCGTTGAACGCGCGGGCCAGATCGCCCAGCTCGTCGCCGCGCCGATCGCCGCCGACGCGGTGGGTCAGATCGCCCCTGGCCAGCGCCGCCGCTCCGCGATGCAGCGCGCGGATCGGACGCACCAGCGCGTCGCCGGCGACCAGCGCCAGCACGACGCCGGCAGCGAGCGCGATCGCGACGGCGAGCGCCGTGCGCCGCGCGAGGACGCGCGATTCGACGAGCGCATCTTCGGCCGGCTCATCGACGGCGACGATCCAGCCGAGGTCGGGAACTTCGGCGGTCGCTCCGAGACGCGCGACGTCCGCTCGAAACGCCATTGCGCCGAGCCGGCCGGCAACGGCGGCCTGGACCAGCGGCGATGCCGAGAGGGAAGTCCGCGCGGCCACCTGCTCGCGGCTGGACGAGAGCACCACCGCGCCGGAGCGATCGACCACCGCCGCTTCGCCGCGCGCGCCGAGCCGCGACTCGGAGACGAGCGGCAGGAGCCGGGAGAGGCTGAACTCGACCGCCAGCACCGGACCGCCGCGGGCTCGCACCGCTACGGAGACGCGGGGATCGCCGGCGCGCGAGGCGTGCGCCGGACCGACGGCCGTGCCGACCTGCAATGCAGCGCGCAGAGGAATGCTTCGCGCGAACGCGGCGATGTCGGAAGGGTCGAGCACCGGCCGATCGGCGAGCGACGGATCGTCCGCGCGCGACGCGAGATAGACCGGCTCGCCTATCTGCGCGCCTTGAGGCGAGAGCAATGCCACGGCCGCGGCTCCTTCGATCTGGCGGAAGACCAGCCGCAGCGCGCCCGTGCGCTCGTGGGCCCGCAGTTCGCCGAACTCCATCGCGTTCGCCGCCAGCGCCGCCGCGTGCAGGCTCGCGCGCACCTCGGCCGACACGCGTTCGGCGAGGAAGCGTGCCACCGCCTCCTGCGAGGCGCGGGTGCGATCCTCGAGGGCGCGGCGTGAAACGTTGATCGCGCTCCACCCCGCGCCGAGAAGCGGCAGCACTGCCACCGGCACCAGGATCAGCAGCGCGCGCGTGCCGATGCGCATTGGAACGACTGTACCCTGGTGATCGTCCCGCGGCACGAAAGTTGTGACTACACGGTAGGCGCGTCTACTACTTGTCGAGATGACGGAGCAGGTCGGATCGGGATTGCGGGCCCTCGTCATCGAGGACGAGGAAGTCGTGCGCGCGGTGGTGGTCGAGGTGCTCGAAGGCATGGGCTTCGTCGTGGCCGCGGCGGTCTCGCTCGGCGATGCACGGGCGAAGCTCACGCAGGCGCAGACGGACCTTCTGGTCGTGGACAAGAACCTGCCGGACGGGAGCGGCCTTCTGCTCGCGCGCGAGCTGTCGGAAAAGGACGTCGATGCGCAGGTGGTCGTCATGAGCGCGTACGCCACGCTCTCGTCGGCGGTGGAGGCGCTGCAAGCCGGCGTGGCCGACTACGTGTTGAAGCCGTTCGACCTCGCCGATTTACGGGCGCGACTTCATCGCGCCACCGAAGCCCTCAAGCTGCGGCGAGCCAACCGGCGCCTCTTGGGCGAGTTGCGGGAGAAGAACGCGCTGCTCGAAGGTCTCGCCACCCGCGATCCGCTGACCGGCCTCGACAACCATGCCTCGTTCCAGGAGAGCGTCCGCCGCGAGATCGCGCGCGCGCGCCGGCACGGACTTTCCTGCGCGCTCTTGCTCGCCAGCATCGATCGGTTCCGCGACATCAACGCCAGCCTCGGTTTCGCCGGCGGCGACGCGCTGCTCCGGGCGCTCGGAGCGTTTCTGCTGCGCAGCGGCCGTGCTAGCGACGTGCCCGCCTACCTCGGTAGCGGCGTGATGGCGCGATTCGCCGGCGACACCTTCGCGCTGCTTCTGCCGGAAACCGATCGCACCGGCGGCGCTATCCGCGGCGAACACCTGCGCCGCGCGTTGTCCCAGGCGGTGGTCGGTCCGGGGCTGCCACCGATCACGGCGTCAGTGGGCCTGGCTGCTTTTCCCGAGCACGCGCAGACGCCGGAGGCACTGATCGCGGCCGCCTCGATCGCCCTCGACGCCGCCAAGCAGGCCGGGCGAAACCGCATCATCTGCTGGTCGCCCGAGCTGGCCAGCGGCGGACGGCTGGACGCGGGCCAGGTCCGGCACGAAGCCGATCGCCTCGCCGCGCTCGGTCGCTCGATAAGAGAAGCGGCATTCCAGCCGCTGTACCAGCCGATCGTCGATCTCGGACGACGCGTGGCGATCGCATGGGAGGCGCTGGCGCGGCCGACGGACCCGGTGTTCGGGTCGATCCTCGACGTGCTCTCCGTCGCCGAGCGCAGCGGGCAGATCGGTGAGCTGGGCCGCGTGCTGCGCGGCCTCCAGGTTGCCCGCCTCGGCGAGATGCCGGAATCGGGCCTGCTGTTCCTCAACGTGCACCCGTTCGAGTTCCTGGTGGGTGGCAGCATCGAGTCGGATCCCGTGCTGCTGCCCTGGGCGTCGCGCATCGTGCTCGAGCTCACCGAAGCCGCGGCGATCACCGACTTCGAGCACGCGCGCAGCCGCGTGGCGGCGCTGCACAGCGCCGGCTTTCGCATCGCGGTCGACGACCTCGGCTCCGGCTACTCCAGCCTGAACAGCCTGGCGTTGCTGGAACCGGATTTCGTCAAGCTCGACATGGCGATGGTGCGCGGAATCGAAGGCGGCCAACGCGCCGCGCGGTTGATCAAGCACATTCTCGAGTACTGCCGCGGCGAGGGGATGCGCGTCGTCTGCGAGGGAATCGAGACCACGCAAGAGCTGCGAGTGGTGCGCGACATCGGCGTGGAGCTGGCGCAGGGCTTCTTGTTCGCACGTCCTGG
>VBKQ01000483.1 GCA_005879505.1 Deltaproteobacteria bacterium | reverse complement strand
ATTCTGGCGTCCCGCTGCTGGTGATCGGCGAGGGTGCTCTGGGCGGGCGGGTAGTGGCGAGCGCCGGACCATGGCGCACGGTCGCGGAGTGGTGGACGGACGCCCCGATCGCGCTCGACGCATACGACCTGGAGCTGTCCGGAGGACTTTTGGTCCGTGCGGCCCGCGAGCTGGCCACCGGAACCTGGCGGATCGAGGCGGTCTATGACTGACAAAGACTGCCCCATCCAGCTCGCCATCGCCGCCCGCCGGCCGCCGGAGGCGCAGCTCTCGCCGTTCCCGCAGGACGACCTGGTGGAGACACCCGCTCCTCGGCCCTCGCTCGCGCCATTCGGTGTGCTCACCGGCGACGAGCAAACGCGCCGAGACACTGAGACACACCGGACCTACCGCGCCTCCCTCCGCGCCGGCTCCGACGACACGGAGTATGTCGAGCTGCACGCCCGCAGCGCCTTCTCGTTCCTGCGCGGCTCCTCGCTGCCGGAAGACCTGGCCCATGCCGCCGCAGCCAAGGGACACGGCGTCTTCGGGCTGGCGGACGTCGGCGGTCTCTACGGCATCCCGCGCTTCCACGCCATCGCTCGCCGCCAGGGAGTGCGCCCGCTGGTCGGCGCCGAGATCGACGTAGAGGGCGGTGGCCGGGTCGCGCTGCTCTGCGAAAACCGTGGCGGATACAAGAACCTCTGCCGCCTGCTGACGCTCGGGCACGCGAAAGGAGGCAAGGAAGCGTGCAGCGTCACGCCCGCGCAGCTCGCCGACTTCCGGCAAGACCTGGTCGCGCTGAGCGCAGGCACGCCGCAGCAGCTGGTGGTCCTCGCCGCGCACCTCGGGACCGAGCGGTTGTTCGCGGAAGTGCGCCGGCACCTCGACCCGAGGCAGGAGCGCGAGAACCGCCGCCGGATCGACGCGGCGCGAGCGCGCGGCGTGCGCGTCGTCGCCGGCTCGGGCGTCCGCCATGCTGCGCCAGGCGGGAAGCCGCTGTTCGACGCGCTCACGTGCATCCGCCTGAAGACCACGCTGGATGAAGCGGGCAGGCGCCTCTCGCGCAATGCCGAGCGGCACGTGCGCCCCCCGCGCGAGATCGCCGCGCAATTCCGCGATCTGCCGGAAGCGGTGCGGCTGACGCGCGAGATCGCCGAGCGCTGCGCCTACACGCTCGACGATCTCGGCTACGAGCTCCCCGAGCCGCAGTTCCTGCACGCGGAGTCGCTGGACGGTGAGCTGTGGCACCGGACCATGGACGGCGCCCGCCGGCGCTACGGCGGCCCGGGCAGCCCGCGCTGGTCCAGGGCGAGCGCGCAGCTCGAGAGGGAGCTGGCGCTCATCGCCAGGCTCGGCCTCGCCGGGTACTTCCTCATCGTCCACGACATCGTCCTGTTCTGCGGGCGCGAGAACGTGCTCGTGCAGGGGCGCGGCTCGGCGGCCAACAGCGCGGTCTGCTACGCGCTCGGGATCACCGCCGTCGATCCGGTGAAGATGAACCTGCTCTTCGAGCGCTTCCTCTCCGAAGAGCGCACCGACTCGACCGGGCACAAGGCGTGGCCGGACATCGATCTCGATCTCCCGAGCGGCGACCAGCGCGAGAAGGTGATCCAGCACGTCTACCAGCGCTACGGCGCGGCGGGTGCGGCGATGACCGCCAACGTGATCACGTACCGGGCTCGCTCCGCCTCGCGCGAGATCGGCAAGGTCCTCGGACTGCCGCAGGAGGAGCTGGACCGCCTCTCGAAGTTGCTCCCGCAGTTCGAGTTCACCACCGACTACGATTCCCTCCAGCACCGCGCGCGCGAGGCGGGACTCGCCGTCGGCGACCGCCGCGTCGGCCTCTATCTGCAGCTCTGCCAGCAGATCGCCGGTCTGCCGCGCCACCTCGGGCAGCATTCAGGGGGAATGGTCATCGCCCGCGGCCGCCTCGACGAGATCGTCCCGCTCGAGCCCGCCTCGATGCCGGGCCGGGTGGTGGTGCAGTGGGACAAGGACGACTGCGCGGACCTGGGGATCATCAAGATCGATCTGCTCGGCCTGGGGATGATGGCGGTGCTCGAGCAGGCGATTCCGCTGGTGCGCGCGCACGAAGGGGTGCAGCTCGATCTGGCCCAGCTCCCTGCCGACGATCCCGGCGTCTACCGATTGTTGAAGGCCGCGGACACCATCGGGGTCTTCCAGGTCGAGTCGCGCGCGCAGATGGCTACGCTGCCGCGCATGCGTCCGGACCACTTCTACGACATCGTGGTGGAGGTCGCGATCATCCGCCCCGGCCCCATCGTCGGACAGATGGTGAATCCGTACCTGGAACGGCGCGCGGGCCGCCAGGAGCCCTCGGTCCCGCATCCCTCGCTCTGGCCGGTGCTGCAACGCACCCTCGGGGTGCCGCTCTTCCAGGAACAGCTCATGCGCATCGCCATGACGGCGGCGAGCTTCACCGGCGGCGAGGCGGACGAGCTGCGCCGGGCCATGGGCAGCAAGCGCAGCGTCGAGCGGATGAAGCACATCGAGGAGCGGCTGCGCGCGGGGATGACGGCGAACGGCATCTCGCCCAAGGCGCAGGACGAGATCGTCCAGAGCATCACTTCGTTCGCGCTGTACGGTTTTCCCGAGAGTCACGCGGCG
>VBKQ01000248.1 GCA_005879505.1 Deltaproteobacteria bacterium | reverse complement strand
TATTGGTGTAATCCGACGTATACGAGAAGAAGTTGAACCGCCGCACCTTGTACGGGCAGTTGTTCGAGCAGTACCGGGTGCCGACGCAGCGGTTGTAGACCATCTCGTTGAGTCCCTCGTCGCTGTGCACGGTCGCGTTGACGGGGCAGACGTACTCGCAGGGCGCGTACTCGCAATGCACGCACATCAGCGGTTGGACCACGACGCCCGGGTTGCCGGTATCGTCGCCGATGAAATAGCGGTCGACGCGCAGCCAATGCATCTCGCGACTGAGCGCGACCTGCTCCTTGCCGACCATCGGGATGTTGTTCTCGGCGACGCATGCCACCATGCAGGAGCTGCACCCGGTGCAGCGCGACAGATCGATCGCCATGCCCCAGCGGTAGCCAGGGTAGTTCTGGCCTGGGTAGGCAGTGAGCAGCGGACCACGGTTCTCGGCGAGCTCCTCGCTGGTCTCCTTGAGCTTCTCGACCGTGGTGGTGGCCGCGATCAGGCGCCCCTCCATCGAGTGATGCTCTTGCGTCTGGGCGAGGCGCGCTCTCTTGCCGACGGGAGCGACGGTCAGGCCGGGCGAGAACCAGGGGACGTCGGTATGTCGCAAGGTGCTGGTGTCGAATCCCAGGTCCCGGCAGAGCGCCTCTCCCGCGCCGCGGCGGCCGTAGCCGAGCGACGCGGTGATGGCGTCCTCGGCGTGTCCGGGCGCGATCACGACCGTCGCGTGGGCGGGTAGCCCGCGCAGCCCGAGATCCACGCGGTCGCCCTGGCGCAGGCCGAGCTTGCGCGCGGTGCCCGGCGCCAACAGCGCGGCATTCTCCCAGGTGACCTTCGTCACCGGATCCGGCAGCTCCTGCAGCCAGGAGACGTTGGCGAACCGGCCGTCCCAGACGCGGTAGTCCGGCACGATGTTGATCTCGAGGCCGCCCCCCGGATCCGCGGGCGCCACCTTCATCGCGGCGGAGAGGATCTGATCGTGGCGGACGGCCGGCGTCTCCGGCGGAGTCGCCGTGCCGGCGATGAACCCGTCGGCAAGCCATTTCTCCCAATTGAGCGCGAAGTCGTCGGGCCTTTGCGATTGCCAGAACGCGCGCAGCTGCGTGTAGGCCGAGCGATCGCCCTCGCCGAGGAACGCCGCCAGCGTCTCCACCTCGCTCGCGCCGGCATAGAGCGGGGAGATGAGGGGCTGGATGAAGGTGATCGTGCCGTCGTGGGCGCGCGCATCGCCCCAGCTCTCCAGCGGGTGGAGCGCGGGGATGACCCAGGACGCGCGTTCGGCGGTCTCGTCGAGGTAGAGCGATCGGTAGACGGAGTACTGCACCTGCGACAACGCCTTGCCGAAGTTCAGATCGGCCGGGGCCCCGTAGACGGGGTTCCAGGCGGTGATCACCAGGGTGTCGACCCTGCCGCCGCGCATCTCCTCGGCGAGCTGGTCGAGCGTCCGCGGTCCCGCATCGGTATCGTGCAGCACGGGGCGCGCGGCCGCCGCGCAGGCGCTCCCGAGCGCCGCGTTGATGGCGTGCGCGGCGGCATGCAGCACCGGCGGCTGGCGCGGGCCGACGGAAACGAGCGCGCCGCGGCCGGCGGCCACCAGATCTTTGGCCACCGCATCGGCGAACTTCGCGCTCTCCGGCGGCAGGGGAAAACGCTGCTGCAACGGCGCGTAGCGCGCGAGTCCCGTTCGCCGGATCGCGTTTCTCCGCCCAGTCCCGCATGGCGGGGAGCGTCCCCGGCATGGCGGCGAGCAGGTCGGAGTCGAGCGAGAGCACCACGCGCGCCCGGGAGAGATCGAGGCGGATCTCGTAGGCCGCTCCATATGCGAGCAGGGCGCCGTCGTGGATCTGCTGCAGCGGAATGGCGGTCCAGGAGGAGAACTTCGCCTGCGGATATGTCTCGGCGAGCCGCCGGCGCAGCTCCCCGACGAGCGGCGAAGAGCTGGGCTCCATCAGGAAGCGCAACCCGGCACCGCGGGTGTCGCGGAGGGCGCGCGCCTTGTTCGCCGTCGCCTGGAGGAAATCGCGCCACGCGCTCGGCTGACCGAGGTGCTGCACGACCTTGAGGCGCTGCGGGTCGTAGAAGCGCAGGAGCTCCGCCTGCTCCAAGGGACCGACGGCGCCGCGACTGGAGGGATGGTCCGGATTGCCCTCGATCTTCGTCGGCCGGCCCTCGTTCGCGGTGACGAGCAGCCCTGTTGCACGGCCGTCGATGACCGCCGCGGTCGCGTAGTGCAACGGGTTGCCGGGGGTCACCTCCGGCGGTTGTCTGGTGTACGGGAGGATCTTTTCATCTGGCGGCTTCAGGCAGCCGCCGAAAGATGCCAGCGCCGCGGATGCCCCGAGCAGCTGCAGGACGCTTCGCCGGGAGGTCGCGTCAGCGGGCGGCGCCGCGGGCCCCAGCTCCCGCGAGGGAGGCGGCGCCGCCGCGTGTTCGTCCAGGCTGCGCCACAGCTTCTGCTGCTGGCTCGCGATCGGTAGTGACTTCAGCGATGGCATGTCGTGCAACTCGTGCGTGTTTCGACGTGGTACTGCTCCTTCAGCTGCTTGCCGATCGCGAGCTGATCTTCCTTCGGCTTGTAGGTCATGCTCGTGATCTGATCCCGGGGACGCAGGAACCGCTCCGGGTGCCGGTGGCACTCCAGGCACCACCCCATGGCCAAGGACCGCGCCTTCTCCACCTGCGCCATCTCGTCCACGCGCCCGTGGCAGGTGACGCAACCGACGCCCTGCTTCACGTGGATCGAGTGATTGAAGTAGACGAAGTGGGGCAGTTTGTTGACCTTGTTCCAGACGATGGGCCGATCGGCGAAATAGCTCTCCCGCACCGGCGCGAGCTTGGGGCTCTTGTTCCAGATCTGCTCGTGGCAGTTGAGGCAGAGGGAGGTGGGAGGCACTCCCGCGGCGGGCGACTTCTCCACCAGGTAGTGGCAGTACCGGCAGTCGATGCCTTCGTCGCCGACGTGGTGGCGGTGATCGAACTGGACCGGCTGGTCGACGGGATCCTGCTGCTGGGTGAAGAACGGGGTCCGCACGTAGATCATCGGGCCGGCGATGAGGCCGCCGCCGAACAGGAGCGCCAGCGTGACCAGGGCCACGCGGAACGCGGTGTTCGACGAGGGCTTGAACAAAGAGCTCATTCCGTTCTCACGTGGCTCCGGGCCGGGCGACGCTGCTAGCCGAAGGATTTTCGCGGTGGAGGGGTGCGGTTTGCCGTAGCGACCGAACGTCGCAACCCTCTTTCGCCTGCGAGCGCGCGAGGGTGACGGATGCTGCCCATTCTTACGCCGACTTGGCAAGCGCCGAGTCGGCCCGTGTCTGCTGCGCGTCAGGTAACTACCCTGACGCGGAGGTTCGTCCATGGCCAAGACGGTGGGGGATTTCGTCGTTGAGCGGCTGCGCGCCTGGGGCGTCCAGCGCGTGTTCGGCTATCCGGGAGACGGCATCAACGGGATCATGGCCGGGTTCGAGCACGCCGGCGACGAGCGCCCGCGCTTCATCCAGGCACGCCACGAAGAGCTGGCCGCGTTCATGGCGGGAGCGCACGCAAAATTTACCGGGGAGCCAGGAGTGTGCCTCGCCACTTCCGGACCGGGGGCCATCCACCTGCTGAACGGGCTGTACGACGCGGGCATGGATCACCAGCCGGTGGTCGCGATCGTCGGTCAATCCGCCACCACTGCGCTCGGCGGCGACTACCAGCAGGAGGTCGATCTGCAGACGCTCTTCAAGGACGTGGCCCACAATTTCGTCACCACAGTCGCGACGGCCTCCGCGGTCCGGCATGCCATCGATCGCGCGTTCCGCATCGCGCTGTCCGAGAAATGCGTCACCTGCGTGATCGTCCCCAAGGACCTGCAGGAAGAGAAGGCAGTCGAGCAGCAGGAGCACGCGCACAACACCATCCATTCGAGCATCGGGTACGCGCCGCCGCGGATCGTTCCCCGCGAACAGCACCTCAAGCGCGCCGCGGAGGTGCTCAACGCGGGAGAGAGGGTGGCGATGCTGGTCGGCGCCGGGTGCATGCGCGCCGCGGCCGAGGTGGTGCAGGTCGCCGACGTGCTCGGCGCGGGAATCGCCAAGGCGCTCCTCGGCAAGGCGGTGCTCCCCGACGATACGCCCGGGTGCACCGGCAGCATCGGCCTGCTCGGCACGAAGCCGTCGTGGAAGATGATGAGCGAGTGCGACACGCTGCTGATGGTCGGCTCCTCCTTCCCTTACTCGGAGTTCTTGCCGAAGGAAGGGCAGGCGCGCGGGGTCCAGATCGATCTGAAGGGCCGCATGCTCGGAATCCGCTATCCGATGGAGGTCAACCTCCACGGAGACGCGGCGGAGACACTGGGCGCACTGCTTCCTTATTTGAAGCGCAAGGCGAGCCGGCGCTGGCGTCAGGATCTCGAGGCCAGCATGCGCGAGTGGAAAAAGATCCTGGAGGCGCACGCCGGCGTCGAGGCGAAGCCGCTCAACCCCGCCTTCGTCTACCGCGAGCTGAACAAGAGGCTCCCGGAGCGGGCGATCTTCACCGCGGACTCCGGAAGCACGGCAACCTGGTACGCGCGTTACCTCGACTTCCGCGCCGGAATGATGGGGTCGCTCTCCGGCAATCTGGCGACGATGGGCCCCGCGATGCCGTATGCCGTCGCGGCGAAGCTCGCCTTTCCCGATCGGCCGGTCTTCGCGCTGGTCGGGGACGGGGCCATGCAGATGAACGGCAACAATGTCCTCATCACCGTGATGAAATACTGGAAGGAGTGGAAGGACCCGCGCTTCATCGTGCTGGTGCTGAACAACCGCGACCTGAACATGGTGACGTGGGAGCTGCGGGCGCAGTCGGGCGAGCCGAAGTTCGAGGGCTCGCAGGAGATCCCCGATTTCCCCTACGCCGCGTACGCGGAGTCGCTCGGGTTCATGGGTCTGCGCGTAGACCGCCCTGAAGACGTCGCGCGGACCTGGGACGTCGTGCTGGCGGCGGACCGGCCGGTGCTCGTCGAAGCGGTGGTCGATCCGGAATTTCCCATGATCCCGCCGCACGTCACGCTGAAGGAAGCGACCGCTTACGCGAAGTCAGTGCTCAAAGGCGATCCGGACGCGAAGCACATGATCGGCGAGACCATCAAGACCGCCGTCGCCGGGGTCTTCAAGAAGGACGGCGAGAAAGGCGAGTAGCGGTATCCTCGATCCATGTTTCCTGGCCGGGCGACACCCGAAGGAACTGCGCGCTTTCGCGACGCCGCGGACGCCGCCACCGGCCATTTCCGGCGGTCCCCGGATGGCCTCTCCCTCTCGTCGCTCGGCATCGGCACGTACCTGGGAGGAGACGACGCGAAAACCGACGCGCTCTACGCCGCTTCGGTGCGCCGCGCCTTGCAGCTGGGACTGAACGTCGTCGATACCGCGATCAATTACCGCAACCAGCGCAGCGAGCGCACGGTGGGCGCGGCGCTGCGCGAGAGCGGTCATCCACGCGATGCGATCGTGCTCTGCAGCAAAGGCGGCTACATCGCCTTCGACGGAGAGCGCCCGCACGATGCCCGCGCATATGTCGAGGAGACGTTGCTGCGCCCGGGCATCCTCCAGCCCGGAGAGATCGTGGCCGGCTGCCACTCCATGGCGCGGCGCTTCCTCGCCGACCAGATCGAGCGGAGCCGCCGCAACCTCGGCGTCGAATGCATCGACATCTACTACCTCCACAACCCTGAGACGCAGCTCGGAGAGGTGCCGCGGGCTGAGTTTCTCCGGCGGTTACGCCTCGCCTTCCAGGAGTTGGAGCGTGCCTGCGACGACCGCCGCATCGCCTGTTACGGGACCGCAACCTGGAACGGATACCGGGTCGCGCCCGACGACGAGGAACACCTCTCGCTGGAAGAAGTCCTCGGTGCCGCCCATGACGTCGCGGGCAGCGCGCACCGGTTCCGCGCGATCCAGCTGCCGTTCAACATGGAGATGGACGAGGCCGCAACCTTCCGCAACCAGGGCGGGGTGACGCTGCTCGAGGCCGCTCAGACGGCGAGATTGATGGTCTTCGCTTCGGCCAGCGTGCTCCAGGGACGGCTCACGCGGCAGCTTCCGCAACCCGTGCGCGAGGCACCTCGGGGCGTGGACACGGACGCACAGCGGGCCCTTCAGTTCGCCCGCAGCACGCCGGGGATCACCTGCGCGCTGGTGGGGATGAAGACGACGGCGCACGTGGAAGAAAACGCTGCGCTGGCGAAGATCGAGCCGCTCCTCTAATAGGCTGTCCTGGTGCAGTTCAGTCGTGGAGTGCGCCGGCCGGGGAGAGATGGCGCTGGGACAGCGCCGAATGAACCGGTTTCACCTCGGTGGCGACGGCCCTGCGGGGCGCGGTCGCCGCGCTGAAGGAGGCGAAATCGACCACGGCCATCGCGGCCAAGAGCACCCACAGGATGGCGAGCGCGATCGGGAACCAGTTCCTCCAGACACCCATGGCCGTCTCCTTCTGCGAGCCCCTTCTGCAAGGGCCTACGCAACAGGAGTGGCCGCATTTCAGCGGCGGTTTCAGAGAAAGATCGGAGCGCTCTGCCGCAGCAGTGCGAGGGCGGCGGGCAACATGCGCTCGGCCCACACATCGTATCCGCGCGCGCTGGGATGGAATCCGTCCGGCGAGATCAGCTCGGGACGGCCGGGAAGCGCCTCGCGGCTCCAGGCATACAGATCGACCAGCGACAGCCGATGCCGCGCCGCGGTCGCGGTGATGTGCTCGTTGAAGAGCTCGATGCGGCGTTCGTAGAACGAGCGCGGCACGACGCGCGCCACCGCGGGTGCGAGCGCGAGGTCTGGGATGTTCGCGATAGCGATGGGCGCGCCGAGCTTGCGCAGCGGCACCACCGTCTCCTCCAGGTTCAAGGCGAAGGCGTCGTCCGGGATCTGGAGTCCGACGTCGTTGATGCCGATGCCGAGCGTGACCAGCCGCGGGCGCGTCCGCAGCGCGCGCGGCAGCTGGGTTTCGCGGAGATCGGAAGTGGTTGCGCCGCTCTCGCCGAGGTTGAGGAGCTTCAGGGCGGGAAATGCCGGACGCAGTTTTGCAACGAGCCGCTCAGGATAGCCGCCTCCGGCTCCTGCGCCGACGCCGATGGCTGTGGAATCGCCGAGGGCAACGTAGAGAAGCTCCGCCGACACGGGAACAATGTAGTCATCGCGGCAGTGCCGGCGGAGGTGCGACCGCCGCCTACCCTGGCCAATGAACAGGCGAATTTGCACCCCGGTGCTAAGCTGGCGAGCGCCGATGATCGCGGGGAAGGACCTCCTTAACCAGTTCAAGGCTGCGTCGTGGAGGGCGCCCGACGAGGTGGAGGCGTTCATCGCCGCGGCGGAGGCTCCGCAGACCGCGGAGCTGCTGAAGATGCTCGACATCGTCTCCGGAAAGGCGCCGGACGCGGCCGTTCATCGCACGCGCCTGACGGTGTTCGCGCGCCTGATCGACAAGAACCCGGACAAGACGCTCTTCGCGCCATTCGTGAAGGCGCTGAAATCGGCGGAGCCAAGCCTGCGCACGACGCTCGCGGCGTTGCTGCCAAAAGTAAACAGCGCCACCGAGCACGGCGCTCTGGTCGAGTACCTCCGCGCGACGGACACGGGATTGCGCGCGACGGTGGCGCGGGCGCTGCAGCAACTGGGCGGTAGCCGGACGGTTTTCGAGCTGCTCACGCGTGCGGTGAGCGAGCCGGGCTTCGCGGGACGCGTCGAGGCCATGGACGTGCTGGTGGGATTCGCACGACACCAGGCCATCCCCGCGCTCCGGGCCGCCTTGCTGGCCGGTTCGCCGCAAGAAAAGGTGCACGCCCTCAAGCACCTCGGCAACGCCCCGGTGATGGGCAAGGATCCCGCTGCGGCCCTGAAGGCAATCGCGCCCCTGCTGGATGCACAGAAGGAGCAGGAGCCGGTGGTCATCCAGGCCATCCTCTCCTTCTCCGCGCTCGCCAGCGAGGACGACTGGTTCGAGTACGTCGGCATCTTCCTCGACTCGGATACCCTTGCCATGGTGAAGGCGGCGGTGGACGGGCTGCGCCGCTTCAACTCCGTGCGCGTGATGGCGGCGCTGGAGCGGAAGATGCGCGCGGGTCCCCGCATCATCCGCATCGCGGTCCTGAACGCGCTGGAGGCGATCGGGAGCGACGCGGTGCTTCCGCCGCTCGTGGAGGCGCTCGCGCACAATCAGGTCCCGGTGCGCAACCGCGCCGCCGAGGTGCTCAAGCAGCTCTCCATGGAGGGCAAGCTCGACGTCTCGCGGACGGTGATCTGGCTCTTGCGAAGCCGCGACGTGAACGTCCGGCGCATGGCCACGGAGATCATCCGCAGCGTCGCCGATCCGGATCAGCAGTTCTGGCCCAAGCTGATGGGCGTCCTGCGAGACGAGGACTGGTGGGTGCGCGAGCGCGTGATGGACGCGCTCGTCGAGCTGGGCGGACAGCGGCTGACGTTGCACATCGTCGCGCTGCTCACCGACGCGAGCGACGTGATCCGGCGGTTCGCGGTCAGCGTGCTCGGGCGCCTCAAGGACCCGAAGGCGCTGCGGTCGCTGGTGCAGACCGCGACGCAGGACGCCGATTGGTGGGTCAAGGAGACCGCCATCGAGGCGGTGGCCGCGATCAACGACGCGCGCGCCGTGCCCTACATCGTCCACATCATGTCCGCCGACGCAGACCTGCAGCCGGTCTGCCTCCAGGCGTTGATGGACATGGAAGCGAAGACCGCCGCGCCGCAGGTCGCGCCGCTTTGCAGCTCCGAGAGCGCCGACGTCCGCTACCTGGCCGTGAAGTTCCTCGACAAGTTCGACAGCAACGAGCAGGCGACCGCGGTGGCGAAGCTGCACGACGATCCGCACCCGAGAGTGCGCGCCGCCGCGCGGGACTTGATCGCGCGCTGGCGGATCACCGCTCAAGGACAGACGGCTCGCGCCGTTCCGATGCTCGATCGCCTGCTGATGCAGCTCGCGCAGGCGGAAGGCGACGATCTGATCGTCGCCGCCGGAAAGCCCGTGTTCGTGAAGAAAGTCGGGCGGGTGACCGCGTTGAGCCCCACCGTGCTCGACGAGGAGCAGGTCAAGGCCCTGCTGCTCCCGCATCTGTCCACCGACCAGGTGATGGCGCTGCAGGCCATGCAGGACGTCGATTACTCGCACGAGGTGAAGAGCGAGGGCCTGCGCTTCCGCGCCAACATCTTCGACCAGCTGGGTGGCCTCTCCGGCGTGTTCCGGCGGATCCGCGGCACCTTGCCGGAGTTCGAAAAGCTCGGTCTGCCGCCGCTCGTCCAATCTTTTGGAAACCTGAAGAATGGCCTGGTGCTGGTCGGCGGTCCGACGGGTTCGGGCAAGTCCACCACGCTGGCGGCGCTGATCGATTACATCAACCGCACCTCGTCCCGGCACATCATCTCGCTCGAGGATCCCATCGAGGTGATCCACAAGCGCAAGCAGAGCCTGGTGAACCAGCGCGAGGTCGGCACGCATACGAAGAGCTTCGCCGCGGCGCTGCGGTCGACGTTGCGCGAGGATCCGAACGTCATCCTGGTCGGCGAGATGCGCGACCTGCCGACCATCGAGTTCACGGTGATCGCGGCGGAGACGGGACATCTGGTCTTCGGGACCGTCCACACCGTCTCCGCGGCGACCACGGTAGACCGGATCGTGGCCGCATTTCCGCCAGGCCAGCAACAACAGGTCCGCTCGACCCTCGCCGACTCGCTGCGCGCGGTGGTCTGCCAGTATCTGATGAAGGAGAAGAGCGGCCCCGGCCGCGTGCTCGCGGTCGAGCTGATGGTGAACAACGAGGCGGTCTCGAACCTGATCCGCAAGGGCAAGGCGTTCCAGCTGCCGTCGGTGATCTCCACCTCGCGGGAGCAGGGCATGCAGCTGATGGATTCCGATCTGATGCGGCTGACGAAAGAGGGGAAGATCACCGCGGGCGACGCCTACGTGAAAGCGGTGAGCAAGAAGGACTTCGAGCCGGCGACGCGGCCGTCTGCGCAGCCACAGGCGCCAGCGCCCCGCCCGGCGGCCGCCGGCGGCACGAGAAAGCCATAGTGGCGCGCATCGACTCATTCCTGCGGTTGGTCGCGGAGCAGGGCGCGAGCGACCTGCACTTCCATGCCGGCAACGTTCCCATCGTCCGCCACGAGGGAGAGCTGACGCCGCTCCCCTTCCGCGTGCTCTCGGAAGTGGAGACGGGCCGTTTCTTGCTGGAGCTGCTCGGCGACGAGCAGCGGGCGCAGTTCGAAAAGACGCAGGAGGCGGACCTCGTCTACTCCATCGAGGGCGTCGCGCGCTTTCGCGTGAACATCTTCGTCCAGTCGCAGGGCCTCGGGGCCGTGTTCCGCGTCATCCCGAACAAGGTGCCCACGCTGGAGGAGCTGAATCTCCCCCCCGCCGTGAAGCGGCTCACCCAGCTCGCCAACGGCCTGGTCCTGGTGACGGGGCCCACCGGATCGGGCAAGAGCACGACGCTCGCGGCGATGGTCGACGAGATCAACAAGAGCTCGCAGCGACACCTGATCAGCATCGAGGACCCGATCGAATTCCTGCACAAGCCGATCAAGAGCGCAATCACGCAGCGGCAGGTGGGCAAGCACGCCGAGTCATTCTCGAGCGCGCTGCGCTCGGCGCTGCGAGAGAGCCCCGACGTGCTGGTCGTGGGCGAGATGCGCGACCTGGAGACCATCCAGCTGGCGATCTCCGCGGCGGAGACCGGCGTGCTGGTGATCGGCACGCTGCACTCGAACAGCGCCTCCAAGGCGATCGATCGCATCATGGACGTGATCCCCGAGGAGAGCCGTGATCAGGTGCGCAGCACGCTCTCGGTGCTGCTTCGCGGTGTGATCTCGCAACATCTCGCCAAGCACGCCAGCGGGGAAGGGCGCGTCGCGGTGATGGAGGTGCTCGTCCAGAGCTACGCGGTCTCCAACCTGATCCGCGAGAACAAGGTCTTCCAGATCGACGGGTACCTCGACACCGCCTCGTACGACGGCAGCGGCATGCAGAGCCTCGATGCCTGCCTGTTCAAGCTGCTGAAGCAGGGCGAGGTCACCCTGGATGAGGCTCTGAAGTTGGCCAACCAGCCCGAGTCGCTCAAGCGCCTCGCCGCTGAGTTGGCCGAGGACTGATAGCGATGGACGCGAAGGCCCGCGACAAGGCGCTGGAGCGCGCCCGCAGCCTGGAGAAGGGCGGGCAGGGCGACGCGGCAGCGAAGCTGTTCCGCGAAGCGGGCGCCCTGGAGGACGCCGCGCGGGTGCTGGGCGCTTTGCGGCGCCCGCGCGACGCCGCGCAGCTCCTGCTGGACAGCCTGGGCGTCCCTGCGGCGCAGGCCGGCCGCCTCGATCCGCCGGGAAAGAAGCGGGCGCTGATGGCCGCCATCTTTCTCGGCCGCGCCGGCGAGAACCAGACGGCGGTGCAAGTGTTCATGGCCCTCGGCGAGCAGCAGCGGGCGGTCGAGCTGTTGCAGAAGGCGGGCGACGCGGTGGGCGCCGCGCGGATCGCCTCGATGAAACCGGGCGAATTCGATACCGGCGCGATGCTCGCACCGGCCAAAGCAACCGCGGTGGGCGGCCAGGCAGTCTCCATCCTCTCGGCGCAGAAGATGGAGGAGCAGGGCAAGCTCGAGGCGGCTCTGGAGACTTACGTGCAGCTCAAGCGATTCGCCGACGCCGGACGCTTGGCGAAGGCGCTCGGGCGGACTGCGAATGCGGCGGAGTTCTATGCGGATGCCGGCGTTCCCTTCGAAGCGGCGCAGGCCTATCTGGAGTTGGGAGATACGGGGAAGGCGCTCGACAACTTCTGCCGCGTCCCCGCGGACGATGCGCAGTACCGCGTCGCGGCGGCGATGGCGGTGCGGCTGGCGACGAACCTCAACCTGCTCGACTTCCGCTTCGAGCATTTCGTCGGCGTCTACGTGCGCAGCGGCCCGCGCAACGATGCGGAGCTGCAGGTGTTCGACCTGCTCGCGAACCTGTACGAGACGCATGGGTTTCCGGAGAACGCCCGCGAGGTGGTGCAGAAGCTTCTTGCGGTGCAGCCTTCGTTTCCGGGGGGGCGAGAGCGGCTGGCGCGGCTCGACCAGCAGCTGCGACCTACGGCGATGATGGCGCGGCAGGTGCTTTCGAACGCCGACCTGCACAAGAAGCGGACCGTGTCGCTGCCCGACCTGGGTGAGCTGCCCGACATGGGCGATTCGGCGACCATGGTCCGCAGCGACCCGGCCCTCGCCAAGCAGGTCACGGGCGCGCTGAAGGCGACGAAGAGCGGAGAGGTGATCGCGGAGGCCGAAGTGCTGGCGGGTAGCGCGGAGAAGTTCGAGCCCGGCGCGACGGTCGCCGGGCGGTATCGCCTGGAAGCGAAGATCGGCCAGGGTGGCATGGCGGCCGTGTTCCGCGCGTTCGATCTCGAGCTCGAGGAGAACGTCGCCCTCAAGGTCTTCAGCGGCGAACAGACCTCGGAGGTGCTCCTGGCGCGATTCAAGCAGGAGCTGAAGCTCTCGCGCCAGCTCATCCACCCGAACATCATCCGCCTCTACGACATCGGCGTGCACCTGGGGCACCGGTACATCAGCATGGAGCTCCTGGTCGGCAAGAGCCTGAAGGACCGGATGCGGACGCCGATCGAGTTTCGCACCGCGCTCGGCTTCCTCTTGCAGGCGTGCCATGGCCTTCAGGCGGCGCACGACGTGGGCGTGGTGCACCGCGACGTGAAGCCGGACAACTTCTTCGTCACCGACGACGGCGTGCTGAAGGTGATGGACTTCGGCATCGCCAAGCAATACGCAACGCCGGGCGTCACCGTGGCCGGGTCGATCGCAGGCACGCCGCTGTACATGTCGCCCGAGCAGGTGGGAAACTTCAGCGCGGTGACGCACCTGACCGACCCGCACGTGCCGGCCGAGCTGAATGCCATCATCTTGAAGTTGCTCGCCAAGGACCCGAAGCAGCGATACCAGAGCTGCCGGGACCTGGCGCAGGACCTCGGCAAGATCCGCGACGCGTACGCATGATCGGCATCGCCCTCGCGTTGGCGCTGACCGCGTCGGACAAGGTCGACGTCCGCCCCGAAGCCGATCTGCCGCTCGCGAGCGTCGCTCTGCTCGGGGCCGCGATCCCGGAGCTCTTCAAGACGGAGATCGCGCCCGCGCATTGCCGGCTCTGTGACGGGCCCGACAATACCGGGCTCCCCGGAACCGGATCGCGCGGGTCGCTGAACGCCGTCGACGCCTGGTCTCATGACGACTTCACCGGGTGGCTCGTCACCCGGGGGACCGCAGACGTCGCGAGCAGCGTCGTTTCGTATGTGCTCGTTCCAGTGGGCGCCGCGATCGGCGCTTGGACGGCCACGGGAGCGCACGCGACGGAAGGGGCGAGCTGGCGTGCAGCCTCGATCGTCGGCGAGTCCGCGCTCGTCTCGGCGGCGCTCGTCCAGGGTGTCAAGCTGGCCGTGGCGCGCAAACGGCCGTTCGTGCGCTACGGCCACGGCGAGACGGCCGGCACCTACGACGCCACCGATCCTGACAGCCACGCCAGCTTTCCTTCCGGTCACACCGCGCTGGCGACCTCGCTCGGCGTCGCGCTGGCGACTACCGCAACCATCGAGGAATCGCCGGCGGCGCCGTGGTTCTGGGGTGGCGCGGCCGCCGCATCGATCGCCGCGGGTACACTGCGGATGATGGCGGAGAAGCACTACCTGACGGACGTCGCCGCGGGGGCGCTGATCGGTGCCACTTGCGGCGTCGTGGTCCCGCTCCTGCATCGCCGGGGCGGCCCCCTGTCCTCCAAGTCGATGTCCGTTGCAGCGCAGGAACCGGCGTTCACGCTGACTGGGAGGTTCTGACGCAGTAGAGTGCCGGGCATGCCGCACCCACTCGCTGGAAAGCCCGCCCCGCGCGACGTGCTCGTCGACGTCGACAAGCTCCGCAAGCTCTACTACGACGAGAAGCCCGATCCCGCCAATCCGCAGCAGCGCGTCGCGTTCGGGACCAGCGGCCATCGCGGCTCCTCGCTCAAGCGTGCGTTCAACGAGGCGCACATCCTGGCCGTCACCCAGGCGGTCTGCGAATACCGCAAGTATCAGGGGACGACCGGACCCCTCTACCTGGGGAAGGATACGCACGCGCTTTCGGATCCGGCGCAGGAGACCGCGCTCGAGGTGCTGGCGGCGAACGACCTGCACGTGCTCTGGTCCCGCCGGGCGACGCCGACGCCGGTGATCTCGCACGCCATCCTCACCCACAACCGCGGCCTCTCGCGCGGGTTCGCGGACGGCATCGTGATCACGCCGTCGCACAACCCGCCCGAGGACGGCGGCATCAAGTACAACCCGCCGAACGGCGGACCCGCCGACACCGTCGCGACCGGGTGGATCGAGAAGCGCGCGAACGAGCTGCTGCGCAAGCCCGAAGCGATCGGGCGAGCGGTGCGGCCGGGCGCGCTGGAGGAGCACGACTTCGTCACGCCCTACGTGCGGGATCTCGGCAACGTGATCGATCTCGAGCGCGCGCGTGGGCTGCGGCTCGCCGTCGATCCGCTCGGCGGCGCCAACCTGGATTACTGGGACCCGATCGTGTCCGAGTACGGGCTGGACATCACGGTGGTGAACCGCACCGTGGATCCGACGTTCGGGTTCATGACGTTGGATTACGACGGGAAGATCCGGATGGATTGCTCGTCGCCGTACGCGATGGCGAAACTGGTCGCACTCAAGGACCAGTACCAGCTCGCCTTTGGCAACGATACGGATTCAGACCGGCACGGGATCGTGACGCCGAGCATGGGCCTGATGAATCCGAACCACTACCTGGCCGTCGCCATCCAGTACCTGTTCACCGACCGCGGCTGGCCGGCTCGCGCGGAGGTGGGGAAGACGTTGGTCTCGTCAGCGCTGATCGATCGGGTGGCGAAGAAGATCGGCCGGAAGCTGCGCGAGGTGCCGGTCGGGTTCAAGTGGTTCGTGGACGGGCTGCTCGACGGCTCGCTCGGATTCGGCGGCGAGGAGAGCGCGGGAGCGTCATTCCTGCGGCGCGACGGGTCTGTCTGGTCGACCGACAAGGACGGCATGATCATGGACCTGCTCGCGGCGGAGATGCTCGGGAGGACGGGCAAGGATCCCGGCGTGCTCTATCGCGAGCTGTCGGACGAGTTGGGCCGTCCGGTGTACACGCGCATCGACGCGCCGGCGACTCCGGCGCAGAAGAGCGCTCTGAAGAAGCTGTCGCCGGAGGCAGTGCGCGCATCCACCCTCGCCGGCGAGCCGATCACGGCGAAACTGACGAAGGCGCCCGGCAACGGAGCGGAGATCGGCGGCCTCAAGGTCGTAGCGGAGAGCGGCTGGTTTGCGGCCAGACCGTCCGGCACCGAGGATGTTTACAAGATATATGCAGAAAGTTTCCGCGACGAGGCGCATCTCCAACGGATCGTCGACGAAGCGAAAGCCATCGTCGCGAAATCATTGCAAACTCAGGCTTGATGCCTGTTCGCTGCGGCGGAAGACATCAGCACAAGCACAGGGAGAAGTCGGGTCATGCGGTCAGTGTCGCTCGGCCCCAGCTGGTTTCAGGTTGGGCGTGAGCCAGTTTCGCGCGCAGATTCGCGCGCTGCGTTAAGATCCGCGGATGCCCTTCGATCCGAACGCGTCCTTCGGTAAGTCCCTGTTTTTCGGCGAGATCCTCGAGGACCAGCTCTTTCCCTATCCCGAAATGCCGCGCGACCAGGCCGAGCTGGTCGCGCCGATCTGCGAGACGATCGACCGGTACATGGGCGGCATCGACTCGCGGAAGCTGGACCGCGAGGGCGAGTTTCCGCCGGAGGTGCTGCAGTCGCTGCGGGAGATCGGCCTCTTCGGTCTGATCGTGCCGGAGGAGCACGGCGGGCTCGGGCTCTCGAACAGCGGGTACGCGCGGGTGATGCAGCAGGTATCGGGATACGACGTCTCGATCGCGGTCACGCTCGGCGCCCACTCCAGCATCGGGTTCAAGGGGCTGCTGCTCTTCGGCAACGAAGCGCAAAAGCGGCGCTATCTGCCGAAGCTTGCCACCGGCGAGACCATCGCGGCGTTCTGCCTGACCGAGCCCGGCAGCGGCTCGGACGCGTTCTCGATCAAGACCAGCGCGCGCCGCGACGGCGACTTCTACGTCCTCAACGGCCAGAAGCTCTGGATCACGAACGGCGGTATCGCCGACTTCTACACCGTGTTCGCCAAGACGACTCCGGACACGCCGCAGCAGAAGGGGAAGATCACCGCGTTTATCGTCACGCGCGACCTCGGCGGCATCACGCACGGACCGCACGAGGACAAGATGGGCATCCGCGCCTCGAATACGACCGCCGTGTACTTCGACAACGTGCGCGTGCCGGCTACCAACGTACTGGGCGAGGAGGGCAAGGGCTTCAAGGTGGCGATGAGCATCCTCAACCACGGCCGCACCGGGCTGGGCGCCGGCGCCGTGGGAGGCCAGCGGAGGCTGCTGCAGCTCGCCATCGCGCACGCGACGGAGCGCAAGCAGTTCGGCCGGCCACTCACCAGCTTCAGCAAGATCAAGGAGAAGCTCGGCCGGATGGCGACGAACCTCTACGTGAGCGAGTCGCTCTGCTACGTCGTCTCGTCGACCATCGATCGCGGCGGAGTGGACTATTCCGTCGAAGGCGCCGCCACAAAGGTCTTCAACTCGGAAGCAGTGTGGAACGCGAGCGACGAGGCGCTGCAGATCGCCGGCGGCATGGGGTACATGCGCGAGCAGCCCTATGAACAGGCAGTGCGGGACGCGCGTATCAACCGGATCTTCGAGGGCACCAACGAGATCCTCCGCCAGTACATCGGCCTCACCGGTCTGCAGAAACCCGGCGAGTACCTGAAGGGGTTCGGCAAGGAGCTGGCGAGCTCGCTCACGGATCCGATCAAGGGATTCGGCCTGCTGCGCGATTACGCCGTGCGCAAAGCCAGGCAGTCCGTCCCGATGCAGGCGGTGCCGTACGGGCGCACCCCGCAGATCACCAAGGCGCACCCGGCATTGCAGGAGCAGGTCGTCTACGTCGAGGACGCGGTGCAGTCGCTCGCGGCCGTCGCCGAGAGCGCCCTGCGCAAGCACGGCCGCAACATCGTCGAGCAGCAGCTGCTGGTGGGGCGGATCGCGGACATCGCCATCGATGTGCTGGCGCTCTGCGCCACGTTGGCCCGCACCACGAAGATCATCGAGCAGCGCGGGCTCGAGAAGGCGAAGAACGAGCTGTCGATGACGTACACGTTCTATTCGGACGCGCGCACGCGCATCCGCAGCAACTTGCGCGGGAGCACCGGCCGCAACAACGACGACGCCATCCAGCACGTGGCCGACGCCGCCGTTGCGGCCGGTGGATACAAGAACGACTTCCTCAAATAGGACGCTTAGAGGGACAGGACCCCGGTGCGGATCAGGTAGGCGAGCTGCGCCCGCTGCCCTGAGTCGAGCACCGCGTGGATCCGGCCCAGCGCTTTGATCACCGCGTCGCGGAGCCGCTCGGCGCTCTTCACTCGCAGGTCGCCGCCCTCGCGCGCCCGCGCCTCGTCGAACGCGTCCAGCCCGAGCGCGTCGGCGAACGCGGCCACCGTGCGCCGGTCGTCCACGGCTGCCTGGGCGCGCTCGGTCTTCAGCTCGTCGAGGATCTTCGCGAGCTGCGAGACCTGCTCCTCGCTCAGGTTCAGCTTGTAGGCGAGGAACCGGAGCGGCCGGCGAACGCCGAACGAGCCGCTGCCGAAGTCGTCTCCGGGACCACCGCGCCACGGACCTGCCTGCCAGCCGCCTTCGCCGGCGTACGCGCCTTCGCGGCCGAAGCCCTGCCGGCGCGCGTTCTTCCACCACCACATCATTCCTGGGTGCATTTGCTTCCTCCAACTCGCCGGGGCGTTTCGCTCCCGGCGGGGACTCCAAGCGTGGGCACCATGCCTCACGCCGTCCCCTGACCCTAACGTTCCCCCCGCCCGAGTCAAGACCACCGGCGTTTACTGAACCAGCCGGCGAGGATCGGTTACAGTCTCTCCCAGGCGATGATCAGCACCCACGAGATTCTGGAGAAGTCTCGGGCGGCGGGCCAGCGACTGCCGTACAACGAGGCGGCGGTCCTCTTCGCCGGCGCCGTGCGGCTGGCGGCGGCCAGCGACTCGACTTTGCGCGGACGGCTCGTCCGGATCGACGATGCGGGCGGACTTCATGTCGAGGGATTCGATGAACAGGCGCCAGAGGCCGAGCCGGCCTACCTCGCGCCAGAGCTTCTCTCCGCGAACGCTCCGGACAAGAACGACCCGAAGGTGCAGGTCTACGCGGCGGGCGTGCTCGGGTACGAGCTGCTGACCGGCAGGCTCGCGCCGCCGCCGGGTCAAGCACCGGGTCCCGAGCTCACGGGCCCGCTCGGCGACGTCGTTCGCCGCGCGCTCGCTGTCGATCGCCGCGAGCGCATCGAGGATCTGCGTGAGCTCCATGAAGCAGTCGAGGAGATCCAGCCACGTCCGCCCGCGGAGGGAGAGCGGAACATCCTCTCGGCGCTGCGAAACCGCTTCTCGCGGCCGCCGCCGGAGAAGGAGGCGCTGGCGAAGCTGATCGACAAGCTGCACCAGCTCGAGGTGCAGGTGGCGCAGCTCGGCAAGGCGCAGGCGCGTCTCGAAGCATCGCAGCGGGAGTCCTCGGAGACGATCGAGCGATTCGAGGTCGGACAGACGCGCGTGGACCGGGCCGGCCGGCGCCGCCAGTCCGTCGTTGCTCCAGCGATGGCGGTCGCGGCGTTCACCGCGGCAGCGATTCTCGCGGCAGCCTGGGCGTTCGGGCTGCTCGCAATTCCGGCGCGGCTTGCTCCCCCGTTTGCAACGAATGCCCCGCCGCCGCCGGCGCGGGAGCAGACCGAAGTGACGCCCCCGGCCAGGGACGCCGGCGTCGCGGAAGCGAAGCCTGCGCCGGCCGGAAGCAAGCGGGCGGCGGCCGAACCCACACCCGTTCCGGCAGAACCGAAGCCTGTGCCGCCCGAGGCTACGCCTCCCCCTGAAGCAAAACCTGTCACGCCGGCTACCGCGGAGGCTGGTGCGGATGAAGGAAGCGAGGCCGCCGCCGCCGACAATCCAAACGCCGATGCAGGTCTCGCAGTTGGCAGCGATGCCGGCACGGCGCAGCTCGCTGCGGCGCCGACGCCTGTATCAGCGCCCCCGCCACCAAGACGTCAGGCGAGCTCGCGCGCAGCCATGCTGCACGCACTCGCCCTCTCGCAAGTCCGCCGCGGCGAGGACGCCCTCGAGCAAGGCAATGCCGACGAAGCGCTAGCGAGCTTCAGGGCGGCGCTCGAGAACGAGCCGACCATTGCGGTCGCCTTCCGCGGCCTCGGGATGGCGTACGCGATGCAGGGGCACGACTCCGAAGCCGTGCAGGCCTACGACAAGTACCTGCGGCTCATGCCGAACGCGCTGGACGCGCCCGGGATCCGGCGATCGATGCTCGACCTGAAGGCGCGCGCGAACGCGGGGGCGAAGAAGTAACGCCGGCCTGCGCGGAAGCGCTCGCTCGCCTGAAATCGCCGCAATCTCGGTTACTTGTCCACCGACGCACC
>VBKQ01000482.1 GCA_005879505.1 Deltaproteobacteria bacterium | reverse complement strand
TCTCTGGCAGGCGCTGGAAGATCGCGTTCCGCCGGGTCCCCCCTTGGCGCGCGGGAACACGATCGCGGTGTGGAGAAAGGGATTCGAAGTGCTGCACGCGCCGATCGACCAGGACGAGGCCAGGGCGCTGGCGCTGGCGCAATCGGGCGAGTCGCTCGGCGCCGTCTGCGAGGCGTTCGTGGAACGCCCCGATGCGGTGGAGGCGGCCTTCCGTGCCATCTCGAGCTGGTTCGCAGAAGGTTGGGTGTTCGCCGCGGAGGGGACATGACGCTGCCCGCACGAATCGACGGAGCGCTGCGCCGCCTGACCGATGCGCAGTGGGTGCCGCAGCTCCTCGTGCGACTCTTCGTCGGCTACTTCTTCCTCGAGAGCGGGTGGGGGAAGATCCACAGCCTGGACGACTTTGCCGAACGCTTCGCCGAATGGGGCATCCCGGCGCCGGCCTTCAACGCGGCTCTCTGCGGCTGGACCGAGTTCCTCGGCGGCCTGCTCATCGTGCTGGGTCTCTTCACCCGGCTCGCTTCCATCCCCCTCTTCATCAACATGCTGGTGGCCACCCTGGCCGTGAAGATGAAGGAGGTGGGCGGGCTCGACGACTTCGTCGAGCTGGACGAGCCGCTCTACGCGCTCAGCTTCCTCTGGCTCTTTTTCTCCGGCCCCGGATGGGTCAGCCTCGACCATCTCCTCGGCCGTGCGCTGCGCAGGAAGTACGCAGGGCAGTTGGAGCCGAAGGTCCCGGCGTGACCGCCTTCGCGGCGGCCGTGGTCGTCGCGGCCGCTCTCCACTACGAAGTGAAGGTCAGCGGAGGCGCCCGCGATCTCGCGATCGAAGCGCGGATTCCGCCTTTTCCGGATCGCGAGGGCGAGCTGAGCGTCAGCGGTGGGGCGGAGGAGTTCGTGCGCGAAGTGGCGATCCTTTCCCCGGAAGGAGAGGCCCGCCTCGAGCGGCGCAACGATTCCTGGTTTGCTCCCGGCTGCGCCGCTCGCGGCTGCCGGATCCGCTACCGCTTCGCTCTACGCGAGGCGGCCGAAGCGCGCGACGACGACGACGTTGCAGCCGTCTACGGAGACGTCGTCGAATCACCGCCCGGCTCCTGGCTCCTGCGTCCCATGCGGGCACCCGAAAAAGCGACGGCGGAGCTGAACGTCTCCACGCCGCAAGATCTGCGCTTCGTCGCGGGACTGCCTCGCGGACCGATCAGCGCCTCCGAGCTGGGCGATCTGCCCTACGCGGCGTTCGGGGATCTGCGCGTGGAGACGGGCCTGCTCACCGTGGCCATCGCCAAGGTGCCGCGCCGCCAGAGCGAGGAAGAGCTGCTCGGCTGGATCCGCGATTCGGCCGCGCTCATCGAGCGATACTTCGGGCGCTTCCCCGCCGACGGCGCGCTCCTCCTCGTGCTGCCCGCGCGTGGCCACCAGATCCACGGCCGCTGCCGGGGGACCGGCGGCGCTTCGATCCTGTTCACGTTGGGCACGGAAGTGGACCTTGCGGAAGCGCGACGCAGCTGGGAGCTGGTGCACGAGCTGGTCCATCTCGGCTTCCCTTCGCTGGCCCGGCGGCATCTTTGGGTAGAGGAAGGCCTCGCCACCTATGTCGAGCCGATCGCGCGCGCGCGGGTCGGCGAGCTGAGCGCCGGCAAAGTGTGGGGCGACCTCGTGCGCGGCCTGCCGCAAGGTCTGCCCCGGCAGGGCGACGAGGGCCTCGATCGGACGCATACCTGGGGCCGCACCTACTGGGGCGGCGCGCTGTTCTGGCTGCTCGCCGATGTGGAGATCCGGGAGCGCACCGGCAATCGCTTCGGGCTCGAGCACGCGCTTCGCGCCGTGGTGGCGCAGGGGGGAAGCATTGCCCAGCGCTGGCCGCTCCGGCGCGCGCTCGAAGTCGGGGACCGCGCGGTGGGAACGAAGGTGCTCGAGGAGCTGTACGCGAAGATGGGGTCGGCGCCAACCGAGGTCGATCTCGGCGCTCTCTTTCGCAGGCTCGGGGTCGCGCTGCGGGGCGCGGCGGTCGAGTTCGACGATACTGCGGCGCTTGCGCCCATCCGCCGCGCCGTCATCGAGCCCGTTGACGCTCACCGCTAAGCTCTTGTCTTGTCGCGCGGCGGTTGCATTTGCCCGGACCGTCACTCCCGCCTCCAGCGGCGCCCGCATCGGCACGCGGGTGCGGCGGAAATGTCGCGTATCGCGAAACCCGACGTAAGCTGCGACAGCCGAGGAGGAACGTAAAGGTGCGGTGCGTTCTCTTTACGAGGACGGCTCGGCTACGACCGAAGGATCGGTGCGGGCGGGACATAGGATCAATGCTGCGCGACGTCAGGATGGGGCCCGTCGACCACGACGAACTCCACGCGCCGGTTCTTCGCGCGATTCGCTTGGGTGTCGTTGGAAACGATGGGCCGGTCCGCACCGAATCCCTTCGCCCGGAGCCGTGAGGCGTCAATCCCGGCCGCCATCAGGTGGCGCAGCACCGACTCGGCGCGGCGCTGCGAGAGCCGGCGGTTGTAGGCGGGCTTGCCACGCCCGTCGGGATGGTCGCCGCGTCATGCGCGAACTGCACCTGGACGAGCAGGGCGAGGTGCCCGTCCCGCACTGCGCGCTGGAGTCCCGAGGTTGGCGCGAGAACGAGCGGTACGGTCGGATCTGGCGCCGCCTCGGCGACCGCGACCGGCGCATCCGCCGGTGCTGCGGGCTCGGCCGGCGCTGGCAGCGGCGCCGGCGCGGGAACCGGAACGTCCTGGACCATCACCGGCGGCTTGGGCATGGACCGCCGGATCGCCGGCGACGGGTCGAAGCTGATTCCCGCGAACACGCGGTACCGCGGCGTGCCATACCCGTTCGTCAGTCCTGGTCCGCCTCCGAACGTGAACGTCACATTGGCGGGCAGCAGCCACCGGACCGCGGCGAGCAGCTCCGTCGGGCGCTCGACGGCGCCGGACTGCTGCAGCTCGACCTCTCCGGCCAGCGTGGCGAGGGCGGCCAGGCGCTGTCCGAGCCAGGAGAAGGGAAGCTCGCCGGCGAGGCCGTACGTCAGCGCGTTCCCGACCGAGAGGTTCACGAATTCGCGGCCGCGGCGGAGCGCGATGCCGGTCGATGCCGCCACGCGCACCGGCAGCGCGTTCGATTCGACCCGAAGCTCCGGAGTGAGAGTGACGCTCCCGTGGCTGAGAAAGGCGTCTCCTCTGCCCGTAGGCAGCGTCAGCGGCGCGGCCAGGGCCACCGCGAGGATCTCCGATCGCCAGAGCTGCGCTTTCGGGACCAGGCGAACGTCCCCGATCCCCTCGCCAGGAGCGATCAGCGGCCCGAGGAGGTCGTTCGAGCTGGCGCTTTGGGCGACGAGCACCGGCAGCGTCAAGCCCAGCTCGAACCTGCCGAACAACGCGACGCTCGCGCCGAGGTGCGTGAGAGTCTGGCTGTGCAGCAGGCGAACTTGTTGGCTCGAATCCGCCACTGCCATGAGCCGCAGCGGGTCGCGCGCGTAAGAGGAGAAGATGGAAAGGTGCACGTCCAGGTGCTCGGGCACCGAGGCACTTCCCACGGAGAGGATGTCGGCGCTGCCCGCGCCGGGGTTGAAGCGGTCGGCGTTGAACTGCGGCTGCACGGGCACGGTTTGCGCCCGCGCCGCCACCGAGGCCGCAACCGC
>VBKQ01000481.1 GCA_005879505.1 Deltaproteobacteria bacterium | reverse complement strand
CGGGATCTCGCCGAAGTAGACCTCCTGCTCCTTCACGTCGCGGATCGACTGCGCGCCCGTATCGGGGTCCTTGTCCCAGACCACCAGGCGCACGACCACCTTGATCGGCGCCGAGAACGTCATCCCGCGCTGGTGGCACTCGTCGACGTCGTACTTCGGCTTCTCCAGGTGGTAGCTGACGAACTCCAGCGAGCTGGTCTCGTTGAAATCCTTGATGGGGAAGACCGACTTGAAGACACCCTGCAGCCCGGTGTCCTCGCGCTGCTCGGGCGCCTTGTCGAACTGGAGGAATTTGTCGTAGCTGTGTTTCTGGATGTCGATCAGGTTCGGGATGTCGATGATCTTCTGGATCTTTGCGAAGTTCTTGCGGATGCGGAAGTTGTTCTGGATCGTGGTCGCCATTTGAGCGAGCGCTCCTCGGACTGAAAGTCAGGACATCCCGGAACTACGAAATCGTACGGCTCTGCGAAGCGAAAACTCCGGCAGCGGCGCGGACCCATCGATCCACGCCGAGCCGGTCGGATTGACGAGGCGCCGGTCTATTTGATCTCGACCGTAGCGCCTGCCGCCTTGAGCATTTCGGCGAACTTGTTCGCGTCCTCCTTCGAAAGGCCCTCCTTCACCGTCTTGGGAGCGCCTTCGACGAGATCCTTGGCCTCCTTCAGGCCTAGGCCAGTGATGGTTCGGACCTCCTTGATGACGTTGATCTTTTTCTCGCCCGCGGCATTGAGCACCAGGGTGAACTCCGTCTTCTCCTCGGCCGGCTTGGCGGCCGCGGCCCCGGCGCCACCCGCGGCCGGGCCGGCGGCCACGGCGACGGGAGCGGCGGCGGAGACACCCCACTTCTCCTCGAGCACCTTCACCAGCTCAGCCGCCTGCATGACGGTGAGCGAGGACAACTGGTCAGCGATTGCATTCAGGTCAGCCATGAAAGTTCCGTCCTTTTAACGGCGCGCTGTTTGCAGCGCAGTAAAATGTTGAAAAGCGTGCGCTTCCTCGGTCGTACGGCCGCTACGCAGCCTTCTCCGACTTCGCCTTGAGGACGCGAGCGATTTGACCGCCCGGCGTGCTCAGCAGGCGCACCAGCTTCGTTGCGGGAGCGGCGATCATGCCCACCAGCATCCCGCGGAGCTCGGGCAAGCCCGGCATGTCCGCGAGGGCCGCCAGGCCCCTGGCGTCGACCAGGTTCCCCTGGACCACGCCCGCCTTGACGGTCATCTTCTCGCCCTGCTCCTTGAGGACGTCGCGGAGCACCTTCGCCGGCACCACCACGTCGTCGTATCCGAGGATGATCGCGTTGGGCCCGTCCAACCCCTCGGTGAACTTCTCCAAGGAGGTGCCCTTCGCGGCGAGCCGTGCCAGGGTGTTCTTGACGACTTTGTAGTCCACCTTGCTTTCCCGGAAGGTCTTCCGGAGCTTCACGGTGGCGGCGGCGTCGAGGTTCTTGTACCCCACCGCGATCGCGATGGCGGCCTTGGACATCTTCTCCCTCAGAGCGCCGATCAGTTCCTGCTTTTCGTTGCGCTGCATGACCTCACCTCCTTTTCTTGCGCAGATTCCGGTTCGATCACGCAGCGCGCGTCGAACCCCTGGCCCAGCTCGGTCTCGGCGGGAAATTAAGGAATCGCACTCCACCCGCTGTCTGTGACCAGGTTTGTTGCGTACGGCTTCCCTACTACTTGTGCGCGGCCGTGATTGCGGCCGCGTCAAGTTTGATCCCGGGACCCATGGTGGTGCTGAGGGTGACGCCCTTGAGGTAGACGCCCTTCGCGGTGGCCGGCTTGGCCCGGATGATGGTGTCCAGGATCGCGTTCACGTTGTCCTGCAGCCGCGTCGCGTCGAAGGAGGCCTTGCCCACCGGAACGTGGACGATGCCCGCCTTCTCCGCCCGGAACTCCACCTTGCCCGCCTTCGACTCGCGCACCGCGCGCGAGACGTCCGCGGTGACCGTGCCCACCTTCGGGTTCGGCATCAGCCCGCGAGGGCCGAGCACCTTTCCCAGGCGACCGACGACGCCCATCATATCCGGCGTGGCGATGGCCACGTCGAAATCCTTCCAACCCTCCTGCTCCTTGGCGGCGAGGTCCTCGGCACCCACCACGTCGGCGCCTGCCTCGGTCGCCTCGCGCGCCTTGTCCCCCTTGGCGAACACGGCCACCCGCACCGTCTTGCCGATGCCGTGCGGCAGGACGACGGCCCCGCGGACCATCTGGTCGGCATGCTTCGGATCGACGCCGAGCTTGATGGCCACATCCACGGTCTCGTCGAACTTCCTCTTGGTCAGCTGGGCGGTCTTCTGCACCAGGCTGACCGCCTCGTCCACCGAGTAACGCTTGTGGACGTCCACCAGCTTCGCCGCCTCCAGGTACTTCTTCCCGTGCCTGGCCATGGCTAGCTCTCCACGTCCACGCCCATGGAGCGCGCGGTCCCGGCGATGGAGTTCATAGCGGCCTGCAGCGAGCCCGCCGTCATGTCGGGCATCTTCGTCTTCG
>VBKQ01000247.1 GCA_005879505.1 Deltaproteobacteria bacterium | reverse complement strand
ATCGAGCACGCTGCGATACACGTCCTCCAGAAGCGCCACATTGCCGTGGAATACGAGCAGCGGTGCGAGGAGCAGGGCAGCGAGCATTCAGCGAGGCGTTCCGCGCGGTCCGGCCACGACGGAGTGGTACCATATGGTCGGCGGCGCCTCTCGTTTCGGACTGCTCTACCTGGAGCGGCGCCCGGCGCGGCGGCGCGAGCGGCTGCTGCCCTTCGTCTCGCCCTTCCGGCGGCGGGTCTTGTTCACGGTCGCGGCGGCGATGCGCTTCGCGACGCGAGCGCTGCGGCCGCGGCCCTTCGCCGACCGCTTGATTTTCTCGTACTGCCTCTCGCGCTTGTTGCTCCAGGACTTCGGCATCCGGATCTCCTTCCGCGCCGGAACGACGCACTCTCCCCAGTCGGCGCGCAACCTATGCATTCGATTGCTCGGGAGAAAGGGGGAGAAGCAGGAGAACCAGCGGCAGCAGCTCGACCACCGCGGCGAACGCGTAGAGCGGCGCGGCGCTGCCGAACCGATCGTAGCCGGCGCCCGAGAGCGCGTACCCGACGGCGTTGCCGGCGCCGAACACCACCGCCGAGAACATCGCCTGTCCGGTCGCGCGCAGGCGCGCGGGGACCGTTCGCTGCATCGTCTCCACCGCGCAGCCCCAGAAGACGCCGAAGGTCAATGCGTGCAAAATCTGAAGTCCGATCAGCTCCGGTGCGCCGCGCGCGTACGCGATCAGGGCCCAGCGCACCGAGGTCCCGGCGAACGCCGCGGCGAAGAGCTTCCGCAGCGAGAATCGGCGCTGCAGGGCGGGAAATGCGAGGAGCGCGAACACCTCGGCGAGCGTGCCCACCGCCATGGCCGCGCCTGTGGTCGCGGAGGAGAGCCCCGCGTCGCGCACCAACAGTCCGAACATCAGGTGATACGGGGCGCAGGCCGCCCAATGGATCGCGCAAAGCGCGAGAACGAACTGCAGCCGCCGGTTGCGCAGCAGCACCGCCGCCTCCAGCCAGTGCGGGCGCTCCGGGTGGGCAGGGACCGGCGGCAGCGTCTGCGCCAGCAGCGCATATCCCGCCACACAAGCCAGGTAGGAAACGGGCATCGCGCGGTCTGCAGGACGGTCGCCGCGCAGCGCCAGCAGGAGCCCGAGCCCCTGCGCGGTGACCACGAAGCCGATCGATCCCCACAAGCGGGTGCGGGCATACGCGTGTCCTGCCGCGCGCTTCACCGCTTCGACGGTGGTGGCGTCCAACAGCGGGACCACCGCGCCGGAGAAGGACGCGGAGAGGACGAGCACGATCCCGACCTGCACGGGCGTGCGCGCGAAGGGCAGGCCGCAGAGCGCAAACAGAGTCCCGGCCGTGCAGATCGACAGCGCACGAGCCGGGGCACCAAGCCGGTCGGCGATCCCGCCCCAGATCAGTCCGGCAGGCGCGGCAACGGCCTGCTGCGCGAAGGTCACCGTCCCGATCTGCTCGCCGGAGAACCCCAGGCCGCGCAGGTATGGCGCGAAGTAAGAAAGGAACGCCCCGATCCCAGCGTAATAGAGGAGGTAGAGCCAGCGCAGCCGCGCGATCATCCGGGCGCGTCTTCCGGCTCCATCGTGCACAGCAGGGGAAAAGCCGCCTTCTCGGCGAGCGCCATGGTCTGTTGCACCTTGGTCTCGGCGATCTCGAAGGTGTAGACGCCCGCCACCGCCATGCCGTGCGTGTGCGCGTGCAGCATGATCGCAGTCGCGTCGGCGTCGGATTTGGCGAAGACCTCGCGCAGGACGAGGACGACGAACTCCATGGGCGTGTAATCGTCGTTGTGCAGCAGCACCTTGTAGAGGCGCGGCCGATCGAGCTTCGGCTTCGCCTTGGTCTTCGGCTCGGCGAGGCCGACGTCGCCCTGCGGCTTCTTCTTCGAGGGGCTCATGAGGCCGCCTTGAATATAGGCGAGTCGCGCATGGACCGCTCGACGCTCGCGGCGCGCGACGGCGTCTCGCGGACGAGGTGCTCGCGGACGGCACGATCGAGCCTGGCGTCGGTGAACCCGTGCGCGGACCAGGTCAAAGCGGGAAGAAAGCCGCGCGCCAGCTTGTGCTCGCCTCCGGCCCCTCCCTCGAAGACTTGCAGCCCGCGCGCGATGCAGTCCGCGATCGAGTGGTAGTAGCAGACGTTGAAGTGCAGGAACGGATGCTCCTCGAAGCAACCCCAGTACCGGCCGTAGAGCCGGAGGGGTGAGGCGACGTTGAACGCTCCGGCGATCAGCTCGGCTCCGCGAAACGCGCCGACCACTTCGACGGCGTCCGGCATCTCCGCGAACACCGAGAGGTAGAACTTCTCGTTCAGCCAGCGGCGACCCCACATCAGCTTGTCCACCGTGCTCCGGTGCAGCGCGTGCGCTCTCTTCGCCCAGCCTGCCGGATCGCGGCGCAGCTCCTCGCCTCGCACCGTCCGGATTTCGATCCCCTGCTCGGCGGGCGCAGCCATCTCCCGCCGCAGCATGTGGCGCCGCTTGGAGTTGAAGCGGGCGAGAAAGTCCGCCATCGATCCGTACCCTTCGTTCCTCCAGTGGAATTGCCAGGAGACTCGCAGGGCCATCCCAGCCTGCTCGATCTCGCGCGCGCCCGCCTCGTCGGGAAAGAGCACCTGCCACGTCGGGTACCCTTCGTCGGCGCAGAGCTTGCGCGCCGCGTGCACGATGCGCTCCGCGCAAATTGCGCGGTCCTCTCCGGGCGCCACCAGCAGGCGCTCACCGGTGCAGGGCGTGAACGGCACGGTGAGCGCGAGCTTCGGGTAGTACCCGACCTGCCCCCGGGAGAGTGAGGCAGCGAGATCCCAGTCGCGCGAGAAGTCGCCGTCGCTGTCGTCCCTCGCATATCCGGGGGCCGCAGCGATGAGCTTCGTCCCGCGCCAGAGCGTGAGATGGCGGGGATCCCAGCCCGTCCGGGCCGTCGCGCAGCCGGACCGCTCCAACGCCTGAAGCCAGGCATGACGGACGAACGGGGTCGATGTGGCGGAGACCAGCGCGTCCCAGTCGGCGCGCCGCACCTCGCTTACGGCCGTCAAAACGCGTACATCCGGCGCGCGCATGGCGTCCCTGCCTAGCGTGCGTCCGCTTTGGGCGCAATCGTGACAGATCCGTGTGGGGCAGGCTGCGACCGTGCGGCACTTGTCATCACCCTGTAGTCCAAAGTAGATCGCACGTTGGACGAGTGGCCGGGGGCCGCGCTCCTCCTGCAGCGTCCAACCGGACCAGGGCTGTTCCGACAGCGCGGATATCTGGTCTCAGGCCCGCGGCGTCCGGTTGATGGGGGAGTCGATGCTGCTCGCCGTCGCTCTGCTCGCCGCTTCCGCGGCCGCAGACCCGCGTCCGATCTCAGATTGGCGTCAGCGCAGCCTGCTCGCCGTGAACGAAGAGGCTGTCGGCATAAAAGCCGACACGCCAACCGGGAGCGGTCGCAACGAGAAGATCGCGCACGCGCCCGTGGAGAGGGCGGCGCGTGGCGAGACGGTCGTGATCAAGGCGCAGGTGCAGGACCCTTCGCGGCTGTTTGCGCCTCTGGTGTTCGCGCGCAAGTCGGGAAACGACCGCTACGAGGCGTTCACGATGCGCGATCGCGGCCCCAAGCGAGGCTTCGAAGCGCGTCTTCCGTCGAGCATCCTCTCGGAAGGGTCGTTCGAATACTTCATCGAGGCACAGCACGACGAGGGCGGGGCCACGCGCGTGGGATCGCCGCGGCAGCCGTTCTCCTGCGCCGCGTTCGATCCCCCGCCCGCGCCCGTCGCGGTGACCGTTCGCACCGAGGAGCCGGGCGCGTCCGTTCGCATCGACGACAAGGACGCCGGCACCACGCCGCTGCGCATCCGGCTGATGCCTGGGCGCCACACGCTGTCCATCACTGGTCCCGACGGGCGGAGCTCGGAACAGCAGATCGAGGTCAAGGGCCGCAGGATGGACCTCGCCGTGGACCTGCCGCGGCAGCCGGGCGGGCCCGCGATGCTGGCGGTGCACAGCGACCCGTCCGAGGCGAACGTCCTGGTCGACGGCACGCTTCTCGGGCGCACGCCGTATCAGGGCCCGCTCCAGCCCGGCGAGCACATCGTGGCGGTCGAGCTGGAGGGCCGCCTGCGCCAACAGCGCACCGTGTTTGCGCGCGAGGGGCGTGACGCGAGCCTGTCGTTCGCGCTGCCTCCGCTGCCGAAGGCGCCCGCTCTTGCGGTCGAGTCGGACCCGGTCGGCGCGGTCGTTCTCGTAGATGGCAAGGAGCGGGGCCGCACGCCGCTGATCGTGGCGCTGCCTCAGGGATACCACCAGCTCGTGCTGCGCCAGGAAGGCCGCCGCGAGGTGAGCACCGACTTCGACATGCCGAAGGACGGCGATCTGTCCATCCGGCTCGATCTGCCCGCCGGCGACCGGAGCGGGTCGCGCCTGACGGTCACGTCCACGCCAACCGGCGCCGCCGTGACGGTGGATGGGGCACAGGTCGGCGTCACGCCCTGGTCCGCGGAAGCGAAACCGGGCGCGCACAGCGTGGCGGTCTCGGGCGCCGGATTCGTCAAGGAGGAGCGGACGGTCCAGATCCATCTTAACCGCGACACCGACCTCGCCTTCGCGCTGCAGCGCGCCGGCCCCGCGCGCCTGCACGTGGATACCGAGCTGCCGGCGACGGTTCGCGTCGACGGCAAGGAGCTTGGCAAGTCTCCCCTCACCGCGGAAGTCGAGCCTGGCGAGCACCACCTGGAGATCTCGAGCGAAGGATACAAGACGGTGGCGCAGCAGGTGACGCTCGACGCCGGCCAGGGACTGTCGGTGCGCATCCCGCTGCAGAGGGCACAGTCCCAGGCTCCGCCGCTGATCGCGGTGTCGTCGGATCCAGCTGGCGCACAGATCTTCCTCGACCAGAAGCTGGTCGGTGCGACCCCGCTCAAGATCCGGACCACGCCCGGCCCGCACGAAGTGAGGCTCGCGCTGGAAGGCTACGTGCCGCGCGTGACGCGCCCCAATCTTCCCACCGACCGCGATTTCGAGCTGCGCATCGCCGTGGTCCTGACGCCCGTGCGCGGCGGCCAGCAGAAGCAGCAGGCGCCGACCTCCGACGAGCTGTACGAGGCGCAGATCGCTGCCGCGCACGCGTGCTCCGTCCGCGGCGACCTCGACTGCGCGCTGTCCGGGTACCGCGCCGCCTACCAGTACCGCGCCAATCCGCGTCTGCTCTTCAACATCGCGCAGATGCGCCGCAAGCTGGGCCGGTACGAAGAGGCAGCAGCGACGTACCAGGAGTTCCTCGCCACCGCCGAGAAGCAGCGCATCGGCAAGCAGCAGAAGGAGCTGATCGCGGAGGCGCGGCTCCAGCTCGCCGCTTGCGAGAAGCGCCTCGTCCCTTCGCTCGCGGCATCGCCCGCGGCGGCGATCGCCGAGGCGCCTGCGGCGGAAGAGGACACTGCGCCCCCGCGCTTGAGCCACCAGCCGGTCCTCAGCGCGATGCGGGGGCGGACACTGCAGCTGCTGGCGGAGGTCACCGACGATCGCAGCGGCGTGGGCTCGGTGGAGGCGTGCTGGCGAAACGCGTACGGCCGCGACTTCGAGTGCCAACCGCTCGGCAGCGTCGGCGGCGACCGCTACGGCGGCGAAGTTCCCGCCCGCGCGGTCACGGACGGATTCGCCTACTACATCGAAGCCTGGGACAATGCGGAGAACGGGCCCGCGCGCAGCGGAGCGCCGGAGCTGCCGCACGCGGTGGTGATCGACGACCCGACGCCCGCGGCGGTGTCCGCGGGGGTGGAGGTCGCTCCGCCGCCACCCGGCCCAGTCGTCGAGGCGGCGTTTCAGCCCGGGGCGATCGCGGCCACGCCGTCCCCGCTCTCCTCCGCGGTGGTGCCGGTGCCCGGTGCAAGGCCCCTGCCCTCCGCTCAATCAAGGATCGAGACGCCATGGACGTTGACGGCGCTGCTCGGCGGCGAGCGGAGCCATGAAGCGTCGTACACCGACTCGTTGGTGCTCGGCCGGATCGGCATCGAGGGAACGCGAAGCTTCGCTACAAACTGGTTCGTCGCGCTGTCCGGCGACTGGCGCACGTCCCACCAGCAGTACGCGCCGTTCAACGGACCGCCGGCGTCGAGAGTGACGGTGGACGAGAACCGCTTCGACTTCTCCGCTGCCGGCGGATACGACCTCGGCGCCCTGCTGGTCGAGGACGGCCGGCTGGAGCTGACGCCGATGGGCGGCTTGCAGTTCCTCACCGCCCGGAACGAGGGCTTTCCGTTCGACCTGCTCGGTCCCAGCGTCGGGCTGCGGGCCTCCTGGTCGCTGCCGCCGTTCACTCTGCGCGCGGTGGGTTCGTACACGTACAACCTGACCAAGGATTCCAGCGGCCCGAACGCATTCCTCTCCCCGGTCTCGGCCGTGGGCATCCGCGCCGGCCTCCAGTTCCGGATGAGCCCCGCGTACGCCGTCGAGGCCGACTACGTCGGCGACGCGATCGAGTTCGAGCACGTCTGGCGAATCGGGCACGGGGCAGTTCTCGGGTTCAGCAGGTCTTTCTAGACAGTTCGAGGGGGGCATCATGCGAGTGCACACATCGGCAACCCGTGGCCTGATCCCGCTCCTGGGCGCATTCGCGCTCGTCTCCTGCACAGGCAGCGTCCCGGCGCCGAACGCGGTCATCGCTGGCGGCGCGCAGACCGTCAACACGGGTGATTTCGTCCAACTCGACGGCAGCGGCAGCTCCGACTCACAAAACAGGGCGATCGCGTTCAGCTGGTCGTTCGCCAAGAGGCCCCTCGGCAGCCAGATCAGCCTCATCGACGCCAACAGCCCCAGGGCATCGTTCAAAGCGGACGCGCCTGGCGAATTCGTAGTCGAGCTGATCGTTTCGAACAGCCTGCTGGTGAGCGCCCCTGCCCGGGTGACGGTGACGGTAGCGGACTGCGGGGCGCATGCGCCGACCGTGAATGCCGCGGCCACCCCGTCGACAACCAAGCCGACGGGGGTCGTGCAGCTCACGGCCACGGCTTCCGACGCAGACAACGCATGCGGACTGACACAGACCCTGACCGTGCGATGGACGCTGGACACCAGGCCACAGGGATCTACGGCGCTGCCGACGAGCAATACTCTCGCGACCATTTCATTCACGCCGGACAAGCCAGGGAACTACGAATTCAGCGTCATCGCCAGCGACAGCACGGGCCGGAGCTCGCAACCGGCAACCGTCATCGTCACCGCCACCACCTGCAGCGAGGATCTGCCCGGTGTGGGGTCCATTTCCATTTCTTCTGGCGGCGCCAAGGTCATGGGGACGGCGATCACACTGGAGGCGAACAACGTCACCGACACGAACTGCCTCTCGACGGGCTCACCGCAGCTCCAGTGGTCGCTCACGGTTCCCGCGGGCAGCCGGGCCGCCCTCGACAACGTCTTCGGAAACACCCCGACGTTCCACCCCGACATGCCGGGTGCCTACGTGGTCTCGGTGACGGCCCGCAATTCGGAAGGCAAGACTTCCGACGCCGTGTTCCTGACGATCAACGTAGCGGCGTGCTCGGCCGCGCCGCCCCAGCGCCCGACGATCCTCGGCATCGCGGCAACGCAGGAAGATCCCGATGGCGGACCGCTCTTGGGCACCTCAGCAAATCCAATCCCACATGTGGGCACCACGGTGACGCTCATTCCGGACGGTGTCGTCGCTGCGTATTGCGGTGCGATCCCGACCACGCCCCTGACGTACACCTGGACCGTCACGCAGCGGCCCGCCGGCAGCCAGGCCCAACTCGACTCATCGGTGGCGAGCAGCCCGACGTTCACGCCGGACAAGGTCGGCCACTATCAGTTTGCGGCGGTCGCCAAGGACGCTTTGGGCAACAGCACTGCTTCCAAGACATTCGACTTCGACACTTCTGATTGCGGAACGAATCCGCTCGCGGCGACGATCTCGGACGCACCCGGTTTGCTGCCGTTCGACGATCACACGCTGACGGCTCTTCCCGCCGTCGTTCCGGACCCCCTGGTGCCGGCGCACAAGGTCTTCACGCTGGATGACGAGCTCGCGGTTTGCCCGAGCCGCTTTGCCGGCCGGTATACCTTCACCTGGAGCGTGTCTTCGTCCGCGCCGGTGGCGGGATTCGTCTTCGATACCCTGCACGGCACGCAGGCGAAGCTCAGCCCCGGCGGCAACGCCGTCTACGATGTGAAGCTCGCCATCGACGGCTCGATCGCGCATGCCCTGTCGGTGGCGCCCAGCTCGCTCTGCCTGAGCCCCGGTAGCACGGCGTACTCGTACCTGTGGTCGCTCGGAAGCCGTCCGGCGGGGAGCCAGTCGGTGCTCAGCTCAGTCACGTCGGCCACCCCGACTTTCCTCGCCGACGTGTCCTCCGGAACGTGGACGGCTTCCGTGATCGTGGTGGACAAGCTGGGAAACCGGTCGCTACCGACGACAGCCTCGTTCACGTCGGAATCGTGCGGCATCAATCCGATACTGGCGTCGATCAACGACATATCGCAGGGAAAAGCATTCGATCCGCATGCGTTGTCCGTGGTTGCAAACGGCCCGAACGGCAAGTTCTCCCGGGATGACGACAGCACGCTCTGCCCGACGCGGTTTGCGCAGACGTACGCGTACTCCTGGAGTGTCGTTCCGAACGCGGGTCAGCTGCCGCTGACCGATTTCATCCTCAACGCGCCCGCACTGGCCACCCCCGCGGATCCGAAGACGGCCGACTTCGCCGCTGGCACGAGCGGCAGCTACGACGTGAGCGTGCGGTTGACGGGCTCGAAGCAGGGCACGTCGACGCCGCACGATTCGATCGCCGTGAATTGCAGCGCTCCCAATCCGGTCGTCAGTGTGCCAGCGGTCACCGCCGTCTCGGATCCTGACAACTACTTCAAGACCGGCCTCTATTTCCGCGACGATACGATCTCGTTCAGCGGCGCGGCATCGTCTGCCACTTGCTACTCGACGGGCAACTTCCATCCTACGTTCGAGTGGTCGCTCACGAGCGACGACGGCGCTGCGGTGTTCAGCAGCTCGACCAACACCGCGTCGCTCATCGCGCACAAGTCCGGCGGCGCTTACGACGTGAAGTTGAAGGTCAAGGATCAGTGGGCGCACTCCTCGACGAAGGACCTCGCCCTCGTCACTGAGCTGTGCGGCAAGAACGTTGTCAGCGTTCTCGTATCGGCTCAGCACCCCGTGGGACAGACGCAAGCGTTTGACCCGTACACCGTCACGATCAACGCTTCGTCCGTCGACGACGATATCACTTCCTGCCCGGGACGCTTCGCACAAACGTACGCGCTTTCATCGACGGTGACGCCGCCGACCGGAGTCACGAACTTTACGCCCGCGAGCTCGAGCGCGACACCCTTCACGTTGAACATCGGCGACAACGGAACGTTCCACATCGCGTCGAGCGCGACCGGCAGCAAGAGCGGCGTCATTGGGAATGCCAGTACGGACGTGACCGTGAGCTGCAGCAACTCCTCGCCGACCTTCACGAACGAGACTGCGAACCCGGCGATCGACATCGCTTCGGTGACGCCGCCCAGCGGGGACACCTTCGCGCGCGCCGCCGGGCAGTTCTTCCGCGATGACAAGGTCACGCTCGAGGCGCCCGCGTCGTTCGCTTGCTACTCGAACGACATCAACTCGGGGCTCCATTACACCTGGAGGCTGGGCAAGGTCGATGACGGCCGTGCCGGCCTGCCGCCGCTCAACAATGCCACCTCGGCGATGCCAGACTTCACTGCGGACCAGCCGAGCCGCACGTATGTCGTCGGCGTGAAGGTGCAGGACCGCTGGGGACATGGTGGCACGAACCCCGAAACGCGCACGGTGACGTTCACGTCAGGCGACTGCGGCGGGAACGCCTTCGCCGCGACGTTGGACGTGGCCGCCGGCAAGCCGCGCGACGTGAGGCAGCTCACCCTGCAGCCGGCGAGCGGCTCGCACTTCAACAAGGACGACAGCACGGCCTGCCCGACGCGTTTCGCCCA
>VBKQ01000480.1 GCA_005879505.1 Deltaproteobacteria bacterium | reverse complement strand
CGCTCGAGCTGTCACCGAGAAGCGCCTCGTACGTCGGCTCGAGGCGCTGGGCTATCGCGTCACGCTCCAGACCGCCTGAACTGTGTTTTCGTGGCAGAGCGCGGCGTGGGTGTTAGCACGCGCAAGATCGGCAGACCGTGCATGACCGTGCTTCGGCGTACCTGCCTTGACGGATCTTGCGGGGTGCTTGACGGACGTCCCCGGAGGAAAGCTCACTCTTCTCGAGGGGCTTGAAGGGACTGAAAATCCCCGTGTCGGTGGTTCGATTCCGCCCCTGGGCACCAATTTCGAGGGGTTACGCGATCCAGCTTCGCCATCTTTGCCGGCCTTCGGAACGCTCTGTCCGGCAGCTGGCTGGCATGAAGCGGCGAGAAAATCCCGAAGGAGATCTCCACGCGAGGAGCTAGGCGGCTGCGGTCTGGCAAGGAAACGATCACGTCCAACCTACGCGCATCGCTGCGCAGGCGCGATTTGACCGTCCAGTGACCGGGGAGCATGCTGCCTGGGTCGGTGACGCATGAGACAGGGTTGCGCGGTGGGGCTTGCGCTCGCTTGCGGCTGCGCCAGCGCCGCTTCCACGAAGCAATCTTTTGCGCGGCCGACACTCGCAGAACAGATCGGATTCCGCGAGGTCGAGATCGTTCCGGCGTCGTTCCATCCGGCGCGCGGCGTCGCCATCCTGAGCAATGCCGACGCCGAGACCGTTCAACGCGAATTCGCCGACGCGATCGCCGATGCTGGCCAGCGCCTCACTGGCCTTCGGTTTTCGGTATCGACCCGGTTGCGTGTCTCGAGTGCCGAAGGCGACATCTCGTTGCCGGCTGCCGAGCCGCCCGGGCATGCAACGTTCCTCGTCTGGGTGAAGGCCATCACGCTCATCGGATCAGAAGCAGATGCTGCACCGGTTGTTCTTCAAGCCGGTTTCGGTATGCGCCGCGCCCGGTTCGGACCCGCGATCTCGGCGGTCGAAACCGACCTCGAGGCCCGTGCGACTACGCCCGAGTCGCGAGTCACGTTGCTCCTCCTCGATCCGGTTCCGCGCGCGATGGACGCGTGGCTCGCCGAGGACAGCCAGGCGTTGCGCGCGGCCGCAAGCCGCCTGCGCGACCGCGCCGCGGAGGGCTTGGTCACGGAGCTTTTCCTGACTGCCGGCCCCGGTCGCGCTCCGTTCGGACGCTGCATTCTGGGAGCAGTCTCTCCGTCCGACGGTTCCGAGAATGTCGCGCGGAACCTTGCCCGTATCGAGTGGGAAGCATGGCGGCCGGAAGACGACACGCCGGCGCCTTTCGCAGTGCTGTATGACCTGCGGCTATGGAACATTGGCGCCGGCAGGGCACCCCAGCTGGTCCTCGAACGCGGCGCGCTCGCCGAGCCGCGTGCGATCCTTCCAGCTGCGTTGGACGCCGGGTCCTCCTATGGCTGGACCGTCCGAGCGTCGCTCGCGTCCGCCGACGGCCGCAGATGGTCAACCCCCTGGTCGTATCCTGCGCAATGGAATGCCTGGTGCGAACGCGAACCGCATCCCTCGCGGACTTTCCGCTTCAAGACCGCCGGAGAGACCGACCCCGTCGCGTCGCCGCCAATCGACCCCAAGATCCGCGGTGCTGCCGCATTCCATCTGCCTCCTCTGGCCGAGCGGTCTGCCGTTCGGACCGTCCGCGTGGTCGCGCCGCAAACGAGTCCCCTCATCGCTTTCGAGACGGGCGATCCCCGCGTTGGCGCGCATGCTGCCGGCGGCGTCGTGTTGGGCGGCGTGACCGGAGCGGCGTATGGGGTCGCCGAAAGCGTCAAGTGCGGAATCTTCGGGCCCATCTGCCTCCTCATCCTGGCCCCCGCCTTGGCGGTGACCGGGGCGGTCGCCGGCGGCGTCAGCGGGGGTGTGCGCGCATCCGGTGAGACGCCGTCTGAGGACGCGCGCGACCAGCTCAAAGTCGCGCTGCGCGACGCAGCGCAAGACGCGGACATCCGGCGGCTCTTTGCCGACGAGGTGGTCCGGGCCGGAAGTGCAACCGCGGCGCGATTCGAGACCGCCGCAATAGCGCTCGATGCGATGCCCCATGGGTCCGACGAAGCGATGCTCGAGGTCGTGATCGCTCGGGCTGTGCTGATCGGCGGAAATGGGCGCAATCCGCACGTTTCACTCGAGCTGGATCTGACGGGACGCCTGACACTCGCGGGTCGCGCCGCCGGAGAGCGGACCGTATCGGTACGCGGCCCCGGGCCGCTTCCGTTGTCGACTTGGCTCGTCGACGGAGCGGCCCTGGTTCATGGGGCGGTGGCAGCACAGTTGCCGCGGGCGTCTGCCGAGCTCGTCGCGACAATCCTGGGGGGACCGGAGGACCCTCCGTCAGCGAAGGAGTCCGGAGACAAGCAGCCGGAAAAGGCAGAGCCGCCGGATCACTCTTGGGTAGGCTACTAAAAAGCCGCTTCGGTACCACTTCAAGTTCCATCGCAAATGCTACGAGTCCTTCAACGACCACACCGAGCGGCAACGCTTCATTACGCGCGCGACCGACCTCATGGGATTCACTGTACGAGAGTGGGATGCTGCTCGAAGTTGGCGGCTGGCGATTCCAGTACCGGATCGATCGCGAGAAACAGCAGATGATCGTGCAGGCCGCACGATTTCACGGCGCTTAGTGGCCATCGCCTCTGTCCGAAGGAGGCGCGCGTCATCGCCCAAACGCGGCGGCGGTCCGCACGCACCCTATCCTGTGGAGCGGCAGCTATTCTTATGCAGTAGAGCCATATCCGCACCGGCAGCGAGCGCCTCGGCGTGCATTGGTTCGTCCCCGGCCGACACGGCGACGTCTTCAGTGACGCGGACAGGGCTTGGGTGGTGCTCGACGGCCGCACCGACGTGGTATGAAAACCGGGCATGGAAGCCACCGCGAGCTCGCAGCCGACGTCAGACCGGAACTTCTACGTCTTCAACGCCGTAGTCTCGCTGAGCGCGGTAGCGTTCTTGTTCTACATCCTGGTCATCCGCCGCGGAACCGCTGGGACCGGGCTCGACTTGCGCTTCATGCCCGCTGTCAACGCGAGCTTGAATGCGCTCTCCGCCTGCCTGCTCGTGACGGGCTGGGTGGCCATCCGGCGCAAGGCGGTCCAGCTTCACCGATACTGCCAGGTGTCCGCGTTCGCGTCGTCGTCGCTCTTTCTCATCGGTTATCTCGCGTACCACTTCGTCCACGGGGACACGAAATTCCAGGGCCGAGGACCAATCCGCGCGCTGTACCTCGCCATCCTCACGAGCCACATCGTGCTTTCCATGGGCATCGTCCCCATGGCTCTCACGTCCCTTTACTT
>VBKQ01000511.1 GCA_005879505.1 Deltaproteobacteria bacterium | reverse complement strand
TCGCCGAGGCCGAGCGATTGGCCGCGATCGCGGATCTGGACCACCCCTACGTCGCGCGGCCGCTCTGGGCCGGCGTCCACCTGGTGCAGGCGTTCTTCCTCGTCTACGAGAGCGGAGGGGAGCTCACCCTGGCCGACGAGCTGCGGCAGCACGGCCGGGTGCGCGCCGCGCGGGCGCTCGAGTTGTGCGCGCAGATCTCCGAAGGGCTGGGAGCGGTCCACCGCGCCGGCGTCCTCCATCTCGATCTCAAGCCCGCGAACGTCGGGCTGACGCGCCTCAGTGACGGAACGGAGCAAGCCGCGCTGCTCGACGCGGTAACCTCGCATCTGCTCCACCACGTGGCCCTGCGCGATGGCCACCCGATTCCGATCGCCACCGCGGCCTACACCGCGCCGGAGCAAGCGGCGGGTGACGGGGCGGATGAGCGCAGCGACCTGTACTCGGTCGGAGTCTTGCTCTTCCAACTCCTTTCCGGACGGCTGCCGGTATCGGGCGCCACGCCGCAGGAGCTTCTTCGCGCGCATCGCGAGCACGCGACGCTGCGGCTGCGCGACATCGGCCGCCGCGTGCATCCGGAGCTGGAAGAGACGGTGGCGCGCCTGATGGCGAAGGATCCCGCCGGGCGGCCCGAGAGCGGCGACGAAGCGGCGGTCATGCTCCGCGCGATGGCGGCGCTCGCGGAGGCTACGCCCCTCGAGGACGAGGTACACCAGGACCATCCGGTAGCACTCGCCAGGTTTCGGCCGGTCGCGGCCGCGCCACCGCAGATGCTCCCGCCGGCGGTGGATCCGGGCCTCGAGCGCGCCATGCTCGGACACGTCTCCCCAGCCCCGGCGGAGCGCGTGCCGGGCGTCCCGAAGTGGGCGGCCTTCGTGCCGCCGCGGTGGTGGCCAGCAGCCGCCGCACTCACGCTCGCGGTAGCCGCCGCCACGGTCCTGACGGTCCGGACGCACACGAAGGCCGGCGCGTCCGCCGTACCACCAGCGGCCGCCGAATCCCCCATCCCGCCGTCCGCCGCGGCGCTACCGGTTCCAGCTCCTTCCCCCGCGGCGCCGTCCAGCGAAGTCGCGTCCGCGCAACCGGAGCCGCCACGGCCGAGCAAGCTCGCGCAGAACGCGGCGAGCCCATGGGCAAAGAGCTTCGACCGCGCGCAGAAAGCGCTGTGGACGAATCGCCCGGGCGGCGCGGAGACGATCCTCAGGGACATCCTGAAGAAGCCCGGCCTCACCCGCAGGGACCGCGCCCGGGCCAGCAGGATGATGGGCGAGGCGGAGGCAAAGAAGGGGCATCGCGCGAACGCTACGCACTGGTGGCGCCAGGCTTTCCAGCTCTTCGACGACCCGGAGGAGCGGGCGAAGGTGGCGCGACTGATCCAGGCCCGCCCTCGATGACGTTGCTGCTCAGGCCGGCTCTCCGGGCTTCACGGCCGAGGGGTCGGTGGGAAACGCGCTGAACTCCTGGATGAGGGCCGCGCAGAACGCCAGCGCGGCCCGCTTGTTCACCGCGAATCGATAGAGGGCGAGATCCGCGCCGCGCTCGCCGGCGAGGTCGCCCACCTGCTCCAATACATTGAGAAGATCGACGCCAACCTCCACCAGGAAGGCATCCGGTCCGCCCTGCAGCCGAAGGCCGATGGCGGGATCGACGCTCGCCTCCAACGCCGCCGTCTGCACGCGGCCGTCGAGCAGCTCCTCGAGCGCCTGAAGGAACTGGATCAAGTCCATGTCCAGGAGCGTGGCGCGCGGCACATCCAGCATGGGGACGAAAGCGTGCTCGCTGCCGGCGCGGTGCTGGTAGCGGTCGAGGCCGACGCGCATCTCCAGCGACGCCGGCCTCGTCGTGCCGTCCGAAAGCCGGCGCAGCAGCTCGATGCGGAAGCGCAGGTTGCTGGTCTGGTTGAGCAGCACCGCCATGGCTGGTCATGTTACATGAGGGCGCTTCATGCGACGCCTGCTGCTGCCGACGCTGTCGGGCGTCCTCTACTTCCTCTCCTGGATCGGGTTCGGCATCTGGCCGCTCGCCTTCGTCTGTTTCGTTCCGCTGCTCTGGTCGTTGCGCGACGCCACGCCGCGCCGCGCGCTCTGGCTCGGCGCCTGGATGGGATTCGTCGCGCACCTCGGCGGATACACCTGGATCATGCATGTGCTGCAGGTGTTCGCGAACGCGCCGCTGCCGCTCGCATTCGCCGGATATCTGGTCCTCTGCGCCGTCCAGGGGCTGCTGTTCGGCGTGATGTCCTACGTCCTCGTCTGGGTGGGCCGCCGGACGCATTGGCCCGCGGCGGCGCTGCTGCCGATCGCGCTGGTGGCGGCAGAGTTCGGCTATCCCTTGCTCTTCCAGAGCTACACCGGCATCGCCTTGATGCCGGTGCTGCCGCTCGTCCAGATCGCGGAGCTCGGCGGAACGCTGATCCTCTCCTCGTTGCAGG
>VBKQ01000510.1 GCA_005879505.1 Deltaproteobacteria bacterium | reverse complement strand
CCCAGCCCGGCGGCGCGCGCGAACACCGGAAAGAGCGCCGGGTCGGAGAGGTTCCAGGCGTTGACGTGGGAACCGATCTCGATGCCCGCGAGCCCCAGCTCCCCGATGCAGCGGTCCAGCTCGCGCAGCGCGAGATCGGGGGACTGCAGCGGGAGCGTCCCGAGACCGATGAAGCGGCGGGGGTGCTCGCGGCAGAGCGAAGCGATGGAATCGTTCAGCAGCCGGGCCAGGTCGTGGCCGCGCTCCGGCGGGAGCTGATAGGCGAACAGGACCGGGACCGTCGACAGCACCTGGACGCCCACGCCGGCCTCGTCGCACTCCTGCAGCCGCTGCGTCGCATCCCAGCAGTTGCTCGCGATCTCGCGAAAGACCGATCCGTCCTCGCGCAGCATGCGCGCCCGGCACTCGCTGACGCGCTCCAGCCGGATGGGACTCCAAAGCGGAAGCTCCGGCGGGAGCACGTGCGTGTGCACGTCAAGGCTTCGCATGCTTGCGGCCGCACTTGCGGCAGGTCGTGTTCGCGGGATTGCCCCAGTAGTGCTCGAACACGGGCGGGAGCTGCTTGACGATGTCGGTGAGGTGGAATGATTCGCGGTAGAGCTCGCTCCCGCAGCCGTCGCAGACCCAGAGGAAGGTGTCCTTCTCCTCGGGCAGGCGCCGGCGCTCGATCACCAGACCCACCGTGTTTGCGGGCCGCTGCGGGGAGTGCGGCGTGCCGGGCGGGAGCAGGAAGATCTCGCCCTGGCGGATGGGGACGTCCACGCGCTTTCCGTCCTGCAGGGTGCGCAGGACGATGTCGCCTTCCACCTGGTAGAAGAACTCCTCGCCCTGGTTGATGTGATAGTCGGTGCGCGCGTTCGGGCCTCCGACCACCGTGACCATGAAGTCGCGGTCGCCCTCCCAGATCTGGGCGTTGCCGACCGGCGGCTTGAGCAGATCCCGGTGCTCGTCGATCCACTTGTGGAAATTGAGCGGCTTCATCGGGAAACGACCTCCGCGATGCACTTCAGCTCGATGGCGATCGGGGTGGGCAACGCCGTGACCTCCACCGTGGTGCGGCATGGCCGCGCTTCGGCGAAGTACTCGGAATAGAGCCGGTTGTACGTGGCGAAGTCCCGTTTCATGTCCGTGAGGAAGACGGTGACGTCCACCAGGTCCTCCCAGCGCGCGCCCGCGTCCTCCAGCACCGCGCGCACGTTGTCGAAGACCGCGCGGCATTGCGCCTCGATGTCATAGGTCTCCACGGTGCCGTCGGGGCGGAGCCGGACGCCGGGGATCTCGCGCGAGCCGCGCCGCCGCGGGCCGATCCCGGAGAGGAAGAGGAGGTTTCCCACCCGGCGGGCATGGGGGTAGGCCCCGATCGGTTCCGGCGCCCGCGACGATTGGAGCTCCTTCGCGCTCATAGCTTCACGCACACGTTCTTCGGCTCGGTGAAGAAGCGCAGCGCATCCATGCCACCTTCGCGGCCGACTCCGGACTCCTTGACGCCGCCGAAGGGCGTCCGCAGATCGCGCAGCATCCAGCAGTTCACCCAGACGATGCCGCTGTGGAGCTGCGCGGACACGCGATGCGCGCGCGACAGATCGCGAGTCCAGAGGGACGCCGCCAGCCCGTAACGGGTGGAATTGGCGAGCCGGACCGCCTCCTCCGCGCCGTCGAACGGAAGCAGCGTGGCGACCGGGCCGAAGATCTCTTCCTGGTTGGTCTGGCAGGAAGGGCCGAGACCCTCGATCAGCGTCGGCTGCACGAAGAAGCCTCCAGCACAGCGGCCGGGGAGGGTGGCGCGGCCCCCGCCGCAGAGCACGCGGCCGCCTTCCTGCCGCGCCACCGCCAGGCAGCCCATCACCTTGTCGAAATGCTGTCGCGATACCAGGGCGCCCTGCTCCGTGTCCGCCTGGAGAGGATCGCCGACGCGGAGCGCGCGGACGCGCTCGACCAGCTGGTCGCGAACCTGGTCGTGGATGGATCTCTCGACCAGGATGCGGGATCCGCAGAGGCAGATCTGACCGGTGTTGGAAAAGGCGGCGCGCACGGTCTGCGCGATCGCCTCGTCCAGGTCCGCGTCGGCGAAGATCAACGTCGGGTTCTTGCCGCCCATCTCCAGCGACACCTTCTTGAACGACCTGGCCGCCTCGCGGGCGATCTCGCCGCCGACCCTGGTGGAACCGGTGAACGAGATCGCGCGGAACCCGGGATGTGCACAGAGCGGCCCACCCGCGCGCGGGCCCAACCCCTGGACGACGTTGAGCACGCCGGGCGGCAGGCCGGCTTCGGCGGCGAGCGCACCGAGCAGATGCGCGGTCATCGGCGTCACTTCCGATGGCTTTGCCACCACGCAGTTTCCCGCCGCGAGCGCGGGAGCGATCTTCCAGGTGAGCAGGTAGAGAGGGAGGTTCCAGGGCG
>VBKQ01000509.1 GCA_005879505.1 Deltaproteobacteria bacterium | reverse complement strand
CAAGGGCACGGTTGATCCCCTCTGAACGGAATGTTAAGCAGGCTCGCTTTTTTCCCTCTGCTTGGAGCCCGACCATGCGCCGCATGTCCGCGAAATTCCTGGTCTGCATGTTCGCTCTCGCCGCCGCCTGCAAGAAGGAGCCGGAGGGGGGCGGAAACGTAGGTGCCGCTGACACCGGCGTGATCAAGATCGGCGAAGTCGGCTCGATGACGGGCACCGAGGCCACCTTCGGCACCTCGAGCGATCGCGGCATCCAGCTCGCCGTCAAGGAGGTGAACGGCGCGGGCGGAATCAAGGGCCGCCAGATCCAGGTGATCGCCCTCGACGACGAGGGCAAGCCGGAGGAGGCTGCCACCGCCGCCACCCGGCTGATCGCCAGCGAGCACGTGCTCGCGCTGCTCGGTGAAGTAGCCTCGACGCGGTCGCTGTTCATGGCGCCCAAGGCCCAGGCCGCGAAAGTGCCGATGGTCTCGCCCTCCTCCACCAACGAGAAGGTCACCGCCGTCGGCGACTACATCTTCCGCGCCTGCTTCATCGATCCCTTCCAGGGCTACGTGATGGCCAAGTTCGCCACCGAGACGCTGAAGCTGAAGAAGACGGCCATCCTTCGCGACGTGCGCAACGACTATTCCGTCGGCCTCGCCAAGGTGTTCAACGACAACTTCACCAAGATGGGCGGCCAGATCGTCGACAACGAGAGCTACTCGTCCGGCGACGTCGACTTCAAGGCTCAGCTCACCAACATCAAGGGCGCGGCGCCACAGGCGCTCTACGTTCCCGGTTACTACACCGACGTCGGGCTCATCGCCCGGCAGGCGCGCGAGGTCGGGCTGACCGTCCCGCTGCTGGGCGGCGACGGCTGGGACAGCGAGAAGCTATACGAGATCGGCGGGGCGGCGCTCGAGGGCAGCTACTTCTCCAACCACTACTCGGTGGACGATCCCAGCCCGCGCATCCAGGAGTTCGTGGGAAAGTTCAAGAAGGAGTACGGCGGCCAGGTGCCCGACTCTCTCGCCGCACAGGCGTACGACGCCGCCGGCATGCTCTTCGATGCGATGAAGCGGGCCAAGGATCTCACCGGTCCTTCCGTCCGCGACGCGCTCGCGCAGACCAAGGATTACAAGGGCGTCACCGGCGACATCACCATGGACGACAAGCGCAACGCGACCAAGCCCGCGGTGGTGCTCAAGGTCGCCAAGGGTGGCAAGTACGAGTTCTCCGGACGGATCATGCCGGAGGGTCTCAAGCAGAGCGGCACGGAAGCACCGGCGCAGTCGCCGAAGAAGACCGAGGGCAACACGGCGCCGAATCCGGCGCCGGGCAACAGGCCGACGCCGACGCCGACCCCGGAGGTCGGCGCCACCAGCGCCGCGCAGAGCGCGGCCAACACCGGCCAGCCTCAGGGCGTGCCGGCAGGCGAGCATCCGAAGAAGTAGAGACGCGTGATCGATTTCCTGCAGCGCCTCGTCGACGGAGTGTCGCTCGGCGCGATCTACGCGTTGATCGCGCTCGGCTACACGATGGTGTACGGGGTCCTGCAGCTGATCAACTTCGCGCATGGCGACGTGTTCATGCTCGGCGCGATGATGGGATGGTACGCGTCCTCCGTCTGGACCTCCGAGTCGCGCAATCCCAGCATTGCCGGGGCCCTCGCGGTCACGCTGTTCTCCATGCTCGCCTGCGCGGCAGTCGGGCTCCTCATCGAACGGCTCGCCTACCGGCCGCTGCGCGGGTCGCCGCGCCTGAACGCCCTGATCACGGCCATCGGAGTCAGCTTCTTCCTCGAATATGGGGGCCAGCTCCTCTTCGGTCCCAACCCGCGCGCCTTCGGCGTCCTTCCCCACCGCGCGAGCTCGGTAGTCGGCGGCATCTCCATCGGGTACGTCGATCTGGTCACCATCCTCA
>VBKQ01000508.1 GCA_005879505.1 Deltaproteobacteria bacterium | reverse complement strand
ATCACCACTTCCGTCGCCATGATCGGCTCGAGCAGGATCGGACTCGCCCTCCGGGCACCGTCCTTGAAGCCGATGGAGCCGGCGATCTTGAACGCCATCTCGTTCGAGTCCACCTCGTGGTAGCTGCCGTCGAAGAGCTCCACCTCCAGGTCGACCATCGGATATCCGGCGAGCACGCCGCCCTGCACCGCCTCCTCGACACCCTTGCCGACGGCAGGGACATATTCCTTGGGGATCACGCCGCCCTGGATCTTGTTGATGAACTTGAACCCCCCACCCTGGGGACGGGGGCGGATCCGCAGCCAGACGTGGCCGTACTGGCCGCGCCCGCCGCTCTGCCGGATGTACTTGCCCTCGGACTCCACCTCTTTGGTGATCGTCTCGCGGTAGGCGACCTGCGGCTTGCCGACGTTCGCGTCGACCTTGTACTCGCGGCGCATCCGGTCGACGATGATGTCGAGGTGCAGCTCGCCCATGCCGGAGATCACGGTCTGGCCGGTCTCCTCGTCGGTGCGCATGCGAAACGAGGGGTCCTCGACCGCCAGGCGCTGCAACGCCAGGATCATCTTCTCCTGATCGGCGGTGCTCTTCGGCTCCACTGCGATGTGCATCACCGGCTGGGGGAACTCCATCCGCTCGAGCACGATGGGGTGCTCCATGTCGCAGAGGGTGTCTCCGGTGGTGGCGCCCTTGAGGCCCACCACCGCGCCGATGTCGCCGGCGAGAATCTCGTCGATCTCCTCCCGCTTGTTGGCGTGCATCCGCAAGAGGCGCCCGATGCGCTCCCGCTTGCCCTTGTGGGTGTTGAGCACCGCGGTGCCTGACTTGAGCGTCCCGCTGTAGTTGCGCACGAAGGTCAGCTGGCCCACGAACGGATCGGCCATGATCTTGAACGCGAGTCCGGCGAAGGGCGCCTTGTCGTCGGTCGGCCGGATCTCGTCCTTGCCGTCCGGCGTCTTGCCGTGCACCGGGGGGATGTCGATGGGGCTCGGCAGGTAGTCGACCACGGCATCGAGCAGCCGCTGTACACCCTTGTTCTTGAAGGCGCTTCCGCAGATCACCGGGAAGATCTTCATCCCCACCGTCCCCTTGCGGATCGCCCTGCGCAACAGCTGCGGCGGAACGTCGGTGTGATCCAGGTAGGCGTGGAGCGCCTCATCGTCGTACTCGGAGGCGTCCTCGAGGAGCTTGGCGCGGTACTCGCCGGCCAGCGCCTTGTGCTCGGCGGGGATTTCGGAGGTGACGACGCGCTCGCCCTTCTCGCCTTCGAAGCGCACCGCCTTCATCTCCACCAGATCGATGACGCCCTCGAACTTCTCCTCGGCCCCCAGCGGCACCTGGATGCAGACGGGCTTCGCCAGCAGGCGTTCCACGATGGTGCGCACCGACATGAAGAAGTCGGCCCCCACCCGGTCCATCTTGTTGATGAAGCAGATGCGCGGGACCTTGTACTTGTCCGCCTGCCGCCAGACCGTCTCGCTCTGCGGCTCGACGCCGTTGACCGCGTCGAAGACCGCGCAGGCGCCGTCGAGTACCCGAAGGGAGCGCTCGACTTCAATGGTGAAGTCGACGTGCCCCGGGGTATCGATGATGTTGATCTGATGATCGCGCCAGAAGCAGGTGGTAGCGGCCGCGGTGATGGTGATCCCGCGCTCCTGCTCCTGCTCCATCCAGTCCATCACCGCGGTGCCTTCGTGGACCTCGCCGATCTTGTAGCTGACGCCGGTGTAGAAGAGGATCCGCTCGGTGGTGGTGGTCTTGCCCGCATCGATGTGCGCCATGATGCCGATGTTGCGGCAGCGCTCGAGCGGGAACGTGCGGGCCACGGCGAATACCTCGTCAGAACGGGCGCTTGCGCGCCTGGGGACCGGATGAACGAACTACCTGGGAAAGAACGGACTTTCTCGGCGGAACGCGGGCTTTTACACGCCGCGGGGCGCCGCGTCAAGCAAAGCACCGGGCTCGTCGGAGGACGAGCCCTGAGCGTTACCCTCGCCTCGAGCGGGTGGGCAGAGTGGCGCTTGCCTGGCCGCTGTTACCAGCGGTAGTGGGCGAACGCCTTGTTGGCCTCCGCCATCTTGTGCGTGTCTTCGCGCTTCTTGACGGCGTTGCCGCGGTTGTTCGCGGCGTCCATCAGCTCGGCGGCGAGCTTCTGGTCCATGGTCTTCTCGCCGCGCTCCTTGGCGTACTCGATCAACCAGCGCATGGCGAGGGCGACCCGGCGCTCCTGGCGCACTTCCACCGGCACCTGGTACGTCGCGCCGCCGACGCGCCGGCTCTTCACTTCGAGGACCGGCTTCACGTTGTCGAGCGCTTTCTTGAATGTCTTCAGCGGATCGTCATTGGTGCGCTGCTGCACCAGGTCGAGCGCCCGGTACGCGACGCGCTCGGCGACCGCCTTCTCGCCCTTGCGCATCATGTCGTTGATGAACTTGGCGAGAAGGCGGTCCTGGAATTTCGGGTCCGGCAGGATCCTGCGCTTGGCGACTTCGCGGCGACGAGGCATGGTTTAGATGTTTCTCCTCAAGATGGGCGCTTCGCGCCGTACTTGCTGCGGCCCTGCTTGCGGCCGGCCACGCCGACCGAGTCCAGTGTTCCGCGGATGATGTGGTAGCGCACGCCCGGCAGGTCC
>VBKQ01000507.1 GCA_005879505.1 Deltaproteobacteria bacterium | reverse complement strand
AGCGACATCGCGCTCAAGCTGCGGCGGCTTGCCCAGGTGCGCGGGGTGCTCGCCCGCCGCGGCGAGCGCGCGGCGCGGATCGATCTCGACAACCCGGCGCGCCCCGATCAGGCCGCCGCCACCCTGGCCGACAAGAGGTAGCCGACCATGGCGCAGAAGAAAGGCGAAATCGTCGTCGGGCTGGACATCGGGACCACGAAGATCTGCTGCATCGTCGGCGAGGTCACCCCGGACGGCATCGACGTGATCGGCATCGGCACGCACCCGTCGCGGGGGCTGCGCAAGGGCGTGGTGATCAACATCGAGGCGACGGTCTCTTCCATCCACAAGGCGGTGGAGGAGGCGGAGCTGATGGCGGGCGCGGAGATCAGCGCCGTGTACGCCGGAATCGCCGGCGGGCACATCCGCGGCTTCAACTCGCAGGGCGTGGTGGCGGTCAAGGACAAGGAAGTGAAGCAGGGAGATCTGGAGCGGGTGCTCGACGCGGCCCGCGCCATCAACATCCCCCAGGACCGCGAGATCCTCCACGTCCTCCCGCAGGAGTACATCATCGACGAGCAGGACGGGATCCGCGAGCCGCTGGGCATGAGCGGCGTGCGCCTGGAGGCCAAGGTGCACATCGTCACCGCCGCCGTCTCCAGCGCGCAGAACATCGTCAAATGCTGCGGTCGGACCGGGCTGGCGGTGGCGGACATCGTGCTCGAGCCGCTCGCCTCGGCCGAGGCTGTGCTTGCGGACGAGGAGAAGGAGCTCGGGGTCGCGCTGGTCGACATCGGGGGCGGCACCACCGACCTCGCCATTTTCTCGGGGGGCGCCATCCAGCACACGAGCGTGATCCCGCTCGGCGGCAACCACTTGACCAACGACATCGCGGTGGGCCTGCGTACCCCGATGGTGGAAGCGGAGAAGATCAAGGTGAAGTTCGGCAGCGCGCAGAGCGCCAGCCTGGACAAGGACGACACCATCGAAGTCCCGAGCGTGGGCGGCCGCGCGCCCCGGGTGCTCAATCGGCGCGTCCTTTGCGAGATCATCGAGCCGCGGGTGGAGGAGCTGTTCCAGCTCGTGCATCGCGAGATCGAGAAGGCCGGTCAGCAGGACCTGCTGGCGAGCGGCGCGGTGCTCACCGGCGGCTGCACCAACCTGCACGGAATGCCCGAGCTGGCGGAGGAAGTCCTCGGCCTTCCGGTGCGGCGCGGCCTTCCGCGCGGAGTCGGCGGCCTCACCGACGTGGTGAAGAGCCCGCAGCATGCGACCGCGGTCGGGTTGCTGCTCTACGGCGCGAAGCAGGGCAAGGAGAACCGCGCGTACCTCGGCGCCGGGGATGGCGCATCGATTCGGGAAAGGTTCCTCAGCTGGGTCAAGGAGCTGTTCTGATGGCCGGAGGGGTCATGAACGAGATGACGGACGAGCTCGGCGCGAAAATCAAGGTGGTCGGTGTCGGCGGCGGCGGCGGAAATGCGCTCAACACGATGATCCTCGCCGGGCTGACCGGCGTCGATTTCATCGCCGCGAACACCGACTGCCAGGCGCTGCATCACAACCGCGCCCCGACCAAGATCCAGCTCGGCGCGATGGTGACCAAGGGGCTCGGTGCCGGCGCCAATCCGGAGATCGGCCGCCAGGCCGCGCTCGAGGACCGCGAGAAGCTCGCCGCGGCGCTGGAGGGGGCGGACATGGTCTTCGTGACCGCGGGCATGGGCGGCGGTACCGGCAAGGGCGGCGCGCCCGACATCGCGGACATCGCTCGCAGCATCGGGGCGCTGACCGTCGGGGTGGTGACCAAACCGTTCTTGTTCGAGGGCAAGCGGCGGTTGAAGCAGGCCGACCACGGGATCGCCGAGCTCAAGAATGCCGTCGACACCTTGATCACCATCCCCAACCAGCGCCTGCTCGCGGTCGCCGACGAGCGCACCACGCTGCTCGACACCTTCAAGAAGGCAGACGAGGTGCTGCTCAACGCCGTGCAAGGCATCTCCGATCTGATCACCATCCCGGGCCTGATCAACGTCGATTTCGCCGACGTGCGCACGATCATGAGCAACATGGGCGTGGCGCTGATGGGGACCGGGACGGCGAACGGAGAGACCCGGGCGCTGGTCGCCGCGCGGGCCGCGGTGGAAAGCCCGCTCCTCGAGGACGTGCAGATCGACGGCGCCACCGGCATCCTCATCAACATCACCGGCGGCGCGAACATGACCCTGGTCGAGGTGAACCAGGCCTGCTCCCTGATCCAGGAAGCGGCGCACGAGGATGCCAACATCATCTTCGGCAGCGTGATCGACGACGCGATGGAA
>VBKQ01000506.1 GCA_005879505.1 Deltaproteobacteria bacterium | reverse complement strand
CATCCTCGCCGTGTCGCTGAATCTGGTGAACGGCCTGACCGGGCAGTTCTCCATCGGCCACGCCGGCTTCATGGCGGTGGGCGGTTACGTCAGCGCGGTGATGCTGATGCGCGGGCCCCAGGAAGATCCCTACCGGATCTTCTTCGTGGTGGCGATGCTGACCGGAGCGCTGGCGGCGGCGCTGGCCGGCTGGCTGGTGGGCAAGCCTTCGCTGCGGCTGCGCGGCGACTACCTCGCCATCGTCACCCTGGGCTTCGGGGAGATCATCCGGGTGATCATCGAGAACACCCCGTTCTTCGGCGGCGCCATCGGGCTGTCGCCGATTCCCCATCGCGCGGACTTCGCCTGGATCTGGGCCGTGGCGATCGTGACCATCCTGGTGGCCAAGCGGCTGCGCGACTCGACCCACGGCCGCGCCTTCCTCTCCGTGCGCGAGGACGAGGTGGCGGCCGAGGCGATGGGCATCGACACTACGGGTTACAAGGTGCGCGCGTTCGTGATCAGCGCGTTTTTCGCCGGTGTCGCCGGAGCGCTCAGCGGCGCATTCGAAGGGAACCTGGCGCCGCAGAGCTTCACCTTCGTCCGCAGCTTCGAAGTCGTGGCGATGGTGGTGCTCGGTGGCATGGGCTCGATCACCGGCTCGACCATCGCCGCGGCGGTGCTGACCATCCTGCCGGAGTATCTGCGCGCCGTGGCGAACCTGCGCATGGTGATCTACTCCATCGCGCTGATCGCTCTGATGTTGCTGCGCCCGCGCGGTCTCTTGGGAACGCGCGAGGTCTGGGACTGGTGGCGCAAGCGCCGGCCGCCGCGCGCGCCGGGAAGACGCGAGGCGAGCGAGGCATTGATCGACGTGCGCCACGCCACCATCCGCTTCGGGGGCCTCACGGCGGTCTGCGACTTCTCGCTCGAGGTCCGGCCGCGGGAGCTGGTCGCGTTGATCGGTCCGAACGGAGCGGGAAAGACCACCGTCTTCAATCTGCTGACGGGGGTCTATCCGCCCAGCGAAGGCACCATCAAGGTCCTCGGCCGCGACACGCGCGGGCTCTCTCCGCACGCCATCGCGCACCTGGGCTGCGCCCGCACCTTCCAGAACATCCGCCTGTTCCGCGAGCTGAGCGCGTTCGACAACGTTCGCATCGGCTGCCACCACCTGACGCACGAGTCGATGGCGGCAGCGGTGCGCCAGGGCGAGCTCTCCGATCAGGAGGAGAAGTGGGTGGCGGAGCGCTCGGAGGAGCTGCTCGAGATCATGGGGCTGACGCAGCGGCGGGACGAGCTGGCGAAGAACCTGCCCTACGGCGAGCAACGCCGGCTGGAGATCGCGCGCGCGCTCGCCACCGGACCTCAAGTATTGCTGCTCGACGAGCCCGCCGCCGGCACCAATACGCGGGAGAAGACCGAGCTGATGGCGCTGATCCGGTCGATCCGCGATCGCTTCGGCGTCGCCATCGTGCTGATCGAGCACGACATGAAGCTGGTGATGGGGGTCTCGGAGCGGATCCTGGTACTCGATCATGGCGTCACCATCGCCGAGGGGCTGCCGCGCGAGATCCAGAGCAACGCGAAGGTCATCGAGGCCTACCTGGGGGAGAAGTACGCGAAAGAGCACGCGGCGCAGATCGCGGCGGCGGGGAGCCCGCGCTGATGGCAGAACCGCTGCTCGAGCTGCAGGCGCTCGACGTGCACTACGGCGCGATCCATGCCCTCCGCGGCATCTCCATCCGGGTCGGCCAGGGAGAGATCGTCTCGCTGATCGGCGCGAACGGCGCCGGCAAGACCACGACCTTGCGCGCGGTGAGCGGAATGCTGCGGCCTTCCGCCGGGCAGATCCGCTACCAGGGGGCATTCATCGGCGGGCTAAAGCCGCACCGGCTGGTGGCGCGCGGGCTCTGCCACGCACCCGAAGGGCGGGGCATCTTTCCCAACCTGACGGTGACGGAAAACCTGTCGTTGGGCGCCTTCCTCCGGCGCGACGCGGAGGGCATCGCGCAGGACTTGGAGAAGGGCTTCAAGCTGTTTCCCATCCTCAAGGAGCGCGCGACGCAGATGGCCGGCACGCTGTCCGGCGGCGAGCAACAGATGCTGGCGATCGCGCGCGCCCTGATGTCGCGACCCCGGCTCTTGCTCCTCGACGAACCATCGCTCGGCCTGGCGCCGACCGTGGTGGAGACCATCTTCAACATCATCCAGGAGATCAACAAGCAGGGCGTGACCATCCTCCTCGTCGAGCAGAACGCGCATCTGGCGCTCCAGATCGCCAACCACGGCTACGTGCTGGAGACGGGAACCGTCGCCCAGACCGGCACCGGCACCGAGCTCTTGCGCTCCCCGGAGATCCGCAAGGCCTACCTGGGCGAGTGATCCATTCCGAAGCGTCTCCGTTCCGGTAGACTGCGCCGGCGATGTGGCCCCTGACCATGGAAGACGTGCTCGCGGCGAGGGAGCGGATCCGGGCGAGGCTCCCGCCG
>VBKQ01000505.1 GCA_005879505.1 Deltaproteobacteria bacterium | reverse complement strand
CCTTGATCACGGCGCCGTTGGAGAGAGCGGTGACGCCGTCGGGAAGCCCGACGAGCTGCAGGTTCCAGCGGGCTTTGAAGGCGGGCTCATCGAAGCAGGGAAACACGCGACGGGCGTCAGCCGCTTCGAACTGGGTCACCGCCAAGGGACCTGCGCGGTATAGACCCCGCAACCCGGGGCTGAAGCTCCCGTTCCAGGCAAGATCCAGCATCGCGTTGCCCGGCGGCAGCTCCTCCTCGAAGCGCAGGGTGATCGTCTCGCTCTCCGCGTCGGCGCCGATCGCCGCCTTCAAGGCGCGATCCTGCACGCGCGCCCGTGCCCGCGTGACGTTCAGTCCGATGCCGTGCAGATGGATCTCGCGCCGCGGCGACCGGAGGCGGACCTCCAGCTCCATCCGGCCTTCGAACGTGCCTTTCGCCAGATCCGGGGCGAGGTGGGCGCTGTAGCGGACGGGCTTGCAGTCGGTCGGGAGGCGGAAGTTCTTGCCGAGGGACACGGAGTGGACCTCCATCAGGAGCGACCTTCTACGCACAGCTCCGCCCGCGCGTCACCGGGGAAAAGGCGGCGATGTATTCTCCGCCGCCATGATCGTCATCCAGCACGAGCCTGGCGAGGGGCCCGGGAGCCTCTTGCCCCACCTGCGCGATGCCCGCATCGTCCGCACCTTCGCCGCGGATGCGGTGCCGGAGGATTGCGAGGCGCTGGTCGTGCTGGGTGGCGGAATGAGCGTGTACGAACAGGATCGGCTGCCGCACCTGCGCGACGAGATCCGGCTCTTGCGCCGGTGCGTCGAACACGGCAGGCCGGTGCTGGGCATCTGCCTCGGCAGCCAGCTTCTCGCCGCGGCGCTGGGGGCGGAAGTGGCGAAAGCGAGGGCGAAGGAGGTCGGCTTCTATCGCGTCCGCCTCACGCGGCAGGCGCGCGAGGATGCGCTCTTCGGCAAGGCGCCGGAAAGCTTCGTCGCGTTCCACTGGCACGGCGACGCGTTCACGCTGCCCCGCGGAGCGGTGCCGCTCGCCAGCAGCACGCTCACGCCTTTGCAGGCGTTCCGTTTCGGTGAGCGCGCCTGGGGCGTGCAGTTCCACCTGGAGACGGACGAAGAGGTGTTTTCCGCCATGATGGCCGGGGAGGTGGAGCTGCGGGAAGCGGGCGTCGATCCCGAGGATCTGCGCGCCCAATCCGCGCGCGAGCTGCCGCGGCTGCGGTCCATCGCTCAAGGCGTCTTCGCCCGCTGGGCCGAGCTTCTCTAGCGGCTATGTCTTGGCGTCGCCGAAAGCCTGGTCGACGAGCAGCTTCTGCTCGTAATTGTGGCTCTTCTCGCTTCCGGTCGCAGGGCTCGCGCTCTCGGGGCGCGCGACGGGAACGAGCCTGCCCCTCCCGACCACCTCCGGCCAGCGCGCCCGCACGTGGTACCAGGCGCCCATGTTGAAGGGCTCCTCCTGGACCCAGACGAGCTGGGCCCCCTTGAACGGCTTCACCGTTTCCGCCAGCAAGGCGTCGGACAGCGGGTAGAGCTGCTCGAAGCGGACGATGGCGACGTCATCCCGCTTCCTCGCTTCGCGCGCCGTGATCAGGTCGTAGTAGACCTTGCCGCTGCAGAGCAGGACCCGCGTCGCCTGCTTCGCCGGCAGGTCGACGATGATTCGCTGGAACGACCCGCGCGCCAGGTCGCGCAGCGAGGAGACCGCAAGGCGGTGCCGCAGCAAGCTTTTCGGCGTCAGCACCACGAGCGGCTTTCGCCACGGCCGCAGCACTTGCCGGCGAAGCAGGTGGAAGAGCTGCGCGGGGGTCGTGGGATAGCAGACCTGCATGTTGTCTTCGGCGCAAAGCTGGAGGAACCGCTCGAGACGCGCCGAGCTGTGCTCCGGTCCCTGCCCTTCGAACCCGTGCGGCAAAAGCAGCACGATGCCGGAGAGGCGGTTCCACTTGTCCTCGGCGGAGGAAATGAACTGGTCGATGACCACCTGCGCGCCGTTGGTGAAGTCGCCGAACTGCGCCTCCCAGCAGCAGAGCGCCTCCGGCATGTCCAGCGACCAGCCGTAATCGAACCCGAGAACGCCCGCCTCGCTCAGCGGCGAGTCGAAGATGTCGAAGCGGCCCTGGCCTTCGCGCAGATGGGCGAGCGGGGTGTAGCGCTTGCCGTCGCGCATGTCCGCCAGCACCGCGTGCCGGTGGCTGAAGGTGCCGCGCCGGCTGTCCTGCCCGGAGAAGCGGATGGGAGCGCCCTCATCGAGCAAGGTGGCGAAGGCGAGGTGCTCGCCGGTGCCCCAATCGAACGGCTCGCTGCCATCGCCCTGTGCGAGCTTGCGCCGTACGTCGAGCAGCTTCGCCACCTTGTCGTTCAGGGTGAACCCGGACGGAACTTGCGACAGCTTGAGCAGCAGCTCGCGCAGTTTCGGCTCCGTCACGGCGGTTGCCACCTCCGGCGTCGCCGAGTCGGGCCCTCCGCGATACTTCGACCACAGCCCCGCCATCGCGGAGGAGGTCCGCTTTGCGCCTTCCTTGCGGGTGCGCTCCAGCTCGGCCTCCAGCCGCGCCATCCGTTCCCGCATC
>VBKQ01000083.1 GCA_005879505.1 Deltaproteobacteria bacterium | reverse complement strand
TGCGCAGAGCAGTCCCGTGACGATGCGGCGCATGCGCGCCAAGCTACCTCACTGCGAGCGGGCGCAGTACCAGCTCGAGCCGAGCTGGCCGAACAGTTGCTGGTAACGGTCCGGGGTCAGCCGCGCCTTCATGGCGGCCAGGTAGTCCGGGCTCAGCGCGAGCTGCGCGCAAGCGAGTCCGGCGGGGCAGCTCGCTCCCTCGCCGCTGCAGGCTTGCGAGCAGTAGCCGCTGCTCGCCCCCTGCATGGCAAGGCAGGCGAAGCTCTCGCACTCGCTCGAGCCGAGGTAGAGGTACTGCCGGCCCGGCAACGGCACGAGCTCCGCTCCGGCGCCGTTCTCCACATGACAAGGCGCGCCCACCCATGTTTGCCGCGCCATGCGTCCCTGGGTGCTGTGCGTCATCGCCTGCTCCGCAGCCGCCGCGCGCGCGCAGTCCGCCGATCCGGCGGACACGATCACGGCGGTGCAGAAGCGCCCGCTGCGGCAGGCGCAGCGGCTCGAGATCTCGCCCTACGGCGAGATGGGGATCGGCGATCCGTACCTGCAGCGGTGGGGAGCCGGGCTGCGCGCGATGTGGCACCTGCGCGAAGGACTCTCGGTAGGAGTGGATGCGAACGGTCTCGGCACCTGGGCGACGCAGGAGCTGGTGATCGCGAAGCGGGAGCTGCACGCGCGCATCCTCGAGTCGCGGCAGCGCGCTTCCCTGGCCGGATTCGCGGCCATCGCCCCTCTGTACGGCAAGGTCGCCCTGCCCGGTGATGCGCTCGTCCATTTCGAGACGTTCCTCGACGCTGGGCTCGGCGGCGCCTGGACCGAGACCGATGCGACCCGTGGAGTCCGGCCGATGATCGCCGCCGGAATCGGGCAGCGGATCTCGCTGGGGGAAAGCGTCGCCATCACCGCGCGGGTAGGCGGCAACCTCTACGCGGAGCGCGTGATGGTGGACGGCTCCACGCAGACGAAAGCCATGGGGTTCTGGACGGTGAGGCTCGGTCTTTCCTTCTACCTGGGCGGTGGACCATGAAGGCGCTGGTCGCCGCCGCCCTGCTGGTCGCAGCGCAGGCGCGCGCGGCCGACGAGGCGCCGCCGGCGGAGGAGACCAAGGTGGCGCAGATCACTCCCGCCGCGCTGCCTCCGGTGGCTTCGGTTCCCAGGTACGGCGCGCCCGCATCGCTTCCGCCGGTGACGGCGCAGCTCTTCCGTCTCGGCGGCATGCTGGAAGTGCAGCCCATGTTCGCCTTCTCCATCGGCGACCCGTTCTGGAGGACGCTCGGCATGGGCGTGCGCGTCGAGCACCACTTCGACGAGCGCTGGTCCATCTCCGGCCACGCGATCGGTGGCGTTTCGCTCCTTGCCGCGCCGGTCGAGGTCTGCAGCGACTCCTGCAGCAACCCGGCGGAAGGAAAGTTGCGGTCGACACCGGGCAAGCTGCAGCTCGTGTCCGGCGTGCAGGTCGGTTGGGCGCCGGTCTACGGGAAGCTGTCCCTGATGGGCGAGCGCACGCTGCATTTCGACTTGTACGTCGCCGCCGGTCCCGAGCTGGTGCGCGAGCTGATCGCGCCGGACGCCGCATCGCCCCAAACAGGACGCTGGGCAGCCGGCGGGCGGGTCTCCATCGGCGAGCGGCTCTTCCTCACGAATCGCTTCATGATCCGGTTCGCCGCCAGCGAGCTGATCTATGCGGGCCGGGTCCGCGGGGTTTCCGAGATCGAGCGCAAGCTCATCATCGAGGGTGGAGTCGGCTGGCTTTTCGGCGGCGGGCGCTGACGGGGTTTGGGATGAGCCTGGTTCTCGCAATCCTGCTCGCGGCCGCCGATCCGGCGGCGGCGTACAAAGACCTCAATCGTGCCAACCTCGGCCCGACGGAGGCACGCACCCGCGTCGCCGGCATGGTGCAGGCGCTGAACGACCTCGCCATGCCGCGCACCGCGACCGTGTTGCTCGCCTCGCTGGCCTCCGATCCGGAGCAGTCGGAAGCGGTCCGCGCCGCTGCGCGCGCCGAGCTCGCCGCGCGCGCTGCAGCAGATCCCGCGCTAGCGCAACTCCTGCTCACGGAGCAGGCCGAGCATGGAAAGCTGCCTTCCGCCGTCGCCGTGGCGATCGCTCGCGATCACCTGGAGAGGGCGTTGCAGATTGCTCCGCCGGACGAGGACGCCGCTTTCGAGACGGAGCGCGGGGCCCCGGCGCTCGAACACGCGTCCTCGCCCGCGCACCCGCTCGACAAGGAGCTGGCGGCGGAGATGGGGCTGAGCGCGCCGGAGCCTGTCGTGACGCCGGCTCGGGAGCCACAGCGAAGTCTGCCTGCCCAGGCGCAGCGCGAGCTCGATCTCGCCCGGGCGCTGGCTGCTTCGGTTCCGCCTGGAGACGCGGCGGAAGGCGAGGCGCGCGAGGTGGCGGCGCTGGCGGCGCTGGCGGCAGGAGATCCCGCGCAGGCCACCAAGGAGTTCCTCGCCGTGGCGGCGCTTGCTCTTCCTCGCGGTGATGCAGCCGCGGCCGAGCGACGCGAGAAAGCGTACCTCCAGCTCGCGCGGCTCGCTTACCAACGGAGCGACGACGCACTGGCGACAACCCTCTACGACCGCGTGGGAAGAGGGGCGCCGCAGTGGCTCGACGCGCTGTTCGAGGCGAGCTGGGCGCATTTCCGCCGCGGCGAGGACGAGAGAGCGCTGGGAAACTTGCTCACGCTGCACGCGCCGTTCTTCCAGGAAAGGTTCTTCCCCGAGTCGTTCATCCTCAAGGCCTTGGTGCTCTACGAGAACTGCCGGTACGCGGACGCGCGGGCGGCGCTGGCCGACTTCCAGCGGCGCTACCAGCCGCTTCACGACGGTCTCGCACAGGCGCTCTCGCAAATTCCCACGCCCCAGGCAGCGGCGGAGCTTCTCGCCCGAGGACCGGTCGGCGTCCAGCAGGCGGTTCCCGCCGCGGCGCGCGAGGAGGTGGCGCGGCTCGAGCAAGGCAGCGATCTCCGCGGCGCGCTCGCTGCCGCCGTGCAGCTGGCGCAGGAGATCGACTCCATCGATCGGCGTCCCGATCCGTTCCGTGCTTCCCCACTCGTCGCCCGTGTCGCTCCGCTAGCGCGCCAGGCCCGGGCGCGCCTGCTGGAGACGGCGGGGCGCCGGCTGATCGCGCGGCTCGATCACGAGCGGGCAACCCTGCGCGAGCTGCTCGGCCAGTCGCTGCGGCTTTCCTACGAGATCGCCGGTCGCGAGAAGGAGCTCGCCACCTCGGGCCCGGACGCGGCCCTCAGCGCCCAGCCGCACAGGGATCCGCCACAGGTGGGCGACGACGAGGAGCTCTGGCCGTTCCAGGGCGAGTACTGGCGTGACGAGCTGGGTAGCTACCGGTACCAGCTCGGCCGGCGGTGCAAGCGCCCGCGCACGCCGGCGCCGACGGCATCGCAGCCAGCGGCCTCGCCGCCGGCGGCTGTTGCCGGCACTCCCGCGGACTGAGAACGAGATTTCCCACGTGTGCCGGCGACGTTCCGCCGGCGTGAGAGCGAGAGGGTGGGGAACGGAGGTTGCACGGCAGAAAGGGACGGGAGCCGGCTGTCTGCGCGCCGCCGGTAGGGAGGGGGATGTCGATGCTCGCGTTGCTCATCGCCGCCGCAGTGGCCCAGCCCGGGCGCGATCCGACGCTGCTGCACCGCGATCCCGGCGCGATCGTGGCCGCAAAGGAGCAGGAGCAGGAGGCGGCGCTGCGGAGGATGCTGGAGCTAGGCGGATCGTCCGCGGAGCAGGCGGAGGCGCTGGCTCGGCTGGCAGCCCTTCTCCGCTCGCGAGGGCTCGCCTTGAGCATCCGCGCCCAGGCGGAAGCGGACCAGGGCAACGAGGCAGCCGCGGTCCGTGACCGGCGCGCCGCCGCCGATGCGCGCGCGGAAGCCGTCGCCCGCTACCGTGAGCTGCTCAACAAGTATCCCCGCGCGCCACGCACCGACGAGGCGCTCTACTTCCTCGCCGACTCGCTGCAGGAGAGCGGGAGGGACCGCGAGGCGATCGTCGTCGCGCGCGAGCTGACCAGGCGCTTTCCCCGCTCGCCGTGGGCGCCGGCGAGCCACGTCTTCATCGGCGAGCACCTGTTCGACGCCGCCAAGCTGGATGCCGCCCTGAAGGAGTACCGCGCCGCCGCCGAGGCGCCGGACGACGACGTCTATCCGTACGCGCTCTACAAGGCCGCCTGGTGCCGGTTCAACCAGGGCGCGTTCACCGATGCGATGAAGCTCTTCAAGCGGGTGGTGGACATCTCTACGGCCTCGGGCGACGTGAACAAGGTCCAGCTCGCGCGCGAAGCGCGCCGCGATTACGTGCTCGCCTACTCGCGCACCGGCAGACCCGATTCCGCGAAGGAGGAGTTCGCGCGGAAATTCGGGGCCCAGCCCGGGTTGAGGATGCTCGAGCAGTACGCGAAGCTCCTCTTCGATACGGGCCGCGATCCGGAGTCACAGCTCGTCCATCGCCAGCTGCTCGCGCTGCACGCCGACGCGCCTGCCGCAGCGCTGGATCAGACACGCCTGCTCATTCTCGCGCAGCGGGGCGGCAAGCGGCGCGATCTCCTTTCGGAATCGAAGCAGCTCGTCGAGATCGTCCAGCGCGTCCGCGCCGCCAGCCACGGGGCATCGGTGGAGGAAGACGAGCGCTACGAGGAAGCGAACCGGCTCGGCGAAGAGACGCTGCGCAATCTGGCGGTGCAGATCCACAACGAGGCGCGCAAGACGGACCTGGAGGAGACCTGGGCGGCGGCGCGCGCTCTCTACGCCGAGTACTTCGTCCTGTTTCCGCAGGCGCCCGACGCGTACGACCTGCGGTTCTTCTACGCCGAGCTGTTGTACGCCCGCGGATCGAAGGCGGAAGCCGCCGACCAGTATGAAACCGTGGTGAGCCAGGATCTGTCGGCGCGCAAACCCGGCCGCTGGTTGCAGAAGGCGGCCTGGAGCGCCGTCCTCTCCCGGAACGAGGCGATGCTCTACGGCCGCGTGGAGGAGAAGGACGTCGGAGAGCGTCGCGCGCAACGGCCGCTCACCGCCGACGAGAAGAAGCTGCAGGCTGCCTGCAGCCTCTATCTGCAGGCGCTCCCCGACGGACCGCACGCGGTCGAGGTGGCGTTCAAGGCAGGGCGCCTCGAGTACCTCTCCGCCGATTACGATGCCGCGCGCGGCCACCTCTCCTGGATCGCGCTGACCCATCCGGAACACGAGCTCGCCGAGTACGCCGCGAACCTCGTCCTCGACATCGAGAACCTGCGCGGGGACTGGGTGAGCGTGCACCGCTGGGCGCTCCGGTTCCTCGGGGATCACAAGCTCGCCGCCCACGGGACGCTCATGCAGGACCTGAAGCGCGTCGAGGAGCAGAGCGCGTACGCGCTTGCCGACGCGGTGACGCCGGACGCGAAGAAGGCGGACGCGCTGCTCGCATTCGTGCGGGAGCACCCGCGCGGCCAGCTCGCCGACAAGGCCTTGTTCGGCGCCGCCGCGGCGCTCTCGCGCATCGGGCGCATGGACGAAGCGCTGGCGACGCGCGCGCGGGTCTGGAAGGAGCAGCCGCATTCGCCGCTGGTGCCGCGGGCGCTGCTCGCCTCCGCCTCCGATCTCGCCGCGATCGCCGATCTGGGCGAGGCCGCCGCGCTGCTCGAACGGTACGCGGCGGGATATCAGAGGCAGCGTTCCCTGCAGCGCCAGCACGGCGAGCATCCTTCGCGCAAGAGCGCGCCCCCTAGCGCGGTCTATGAAGAGGCGAAAGCGCAGGGCGCGCTCCAGGACGCGGCGGTGCTGCGGGAAGCGCGGGGAGAGTTGCGCCAGGCGCTGTCGGACCGATCGCTCGCTCTGCAGCTCTGGGACGACGCGCAGGACGTGGAAGAGCAGCGGTTCGCCCGGGCGCAGCTCAGGGCCAGGTTGGGCGAAACCGACCGGGGTGCGCGAGAGATGGTGGACCTGGCGCGGGCTGCGAAAGAGAAGCCTGCGCTGCAGATCGCGGCCTGGCGCGAGGCGGCGCGGTTGTTCGCCCAGGCACGGGAGTCCGGAAACGCGCAGTGGTCGTGGACCGAGTTGGCGCGCGTGTACCGCGCCCTGCCCGCGAAGGAGCGCGAGAAGCTGCCCGACGAGGCCTCCGCGGCGGTGGCCGACGCGCACTTCGCGCTCGGAGCGCCCGCATTCGAAAGCTTCCGCCGCCAGCCGATCCGGCCGCCCCTGATGGCGACGCTGAACCGCAAGATCGCCCTGCTCCAATTCGTGAAGAAGCGCGCGGAGGAGACGGTCGCCATGCGCCAGGCCGAACCGGCGGTCTGCGCCATGGCCCGGCTCGGCGAGGCGCAGTTGCTGCTCGGTCAGGCCATCGCGAGCAGCCCGTTTCCCGGCGGACTGAACGCGGAGCAGCGAAAGCTATACCGCGCGGCGCTGACCGATCGGGCCGAGCCCCTGTACGCGGAGGCGCGCGAGACCCTGCGCAGCGCGGACGCGAAGGCGAGGGAGCTGGGCGTGACGGGCCAGTGCTCGCAGCAGGTGGCGATCCTCCTGGGAAAGGTCTCTGCCAAGCCGGCGGAGCGGACGCAGCTCAGCCTGGCCCAATCCCCGGTCTTCGATGTCCCCATGATGGTGGACGTGCGCGCGGTGCAGGGCGAACGCCCGAAGCGGCTCCTCGCCGAGACGCTGGTGGCGGCGGCGCGCCTCGCACCGCAGCAGGCAGTGGAGAAGTTCCAGGCGCTTTCGCGGGCGTTGCCGGAGCCCGCAGTGCAGTTCGATCTCGGCGTCGCGCTCGATCGCGCCGGACGCGGTCTCGAGGCGGAGCAGACCTATCGCGTAGCGGCGGCGGAGCAGGGCGCGCTCGGATACGAGGCGGCGGCTCGGGCCGCTGCGCTCGCCGCAGCCCGGGGCGACGCGAACGCCGCGCGGTCCGCCCTCGCGCTGGCACGAGCGGCAGTCGGTGACGTGCCAGCGGCGCGCGTACTCGAGGCGAGGATCGAGCTCGAGCTGGGAAACCCGGCGGCGGCGCTGGCCGCGGTAAAGACGGTGCTGGCGCAAGCGCCCGGCGATTCCGGCGCGCTCTGCGCGATGGCGCGTGCCCAGCTCGCCGTGGGACAGGCGGGAGTCGCGCGGATCTTCGCAGCCCGCGCGGCACAAGCCGACCCCTTCGACCCCGAGCCGCTGCTGGCGAAGGCGGAGATCGCGCGCGTGAGCAACGAGCCCGCTGCGGAGCTCGCAGCGCTGCAGGCCGCCGTCGACATCGACCCCGCGTCGTCGCGCGCGCAGGCGGCTCTGGGGCGCGCGCTCCACGAGCGGGGCCGCTCCGCCGCTGCGCTCAACGCGCTCGAGGATGCGGCCGAGCTCGACCCCTCCTCGTACGCCGCGGCGTTGCTATTCGGACAGGCCCTTGCGGGCGCGAAGCAGAACCAGCCTGCCGGGGAGGCGCTCAGACGGGCTGTCGCCCTGGCCCCGCGCGCGGCGGAACCGCATTACGAGCTCGCCGTGCTGAAGCTGGATGGCGACGGCGATGCCCAAGGAGCGCTGGCAGAGGCAAAACTTTTCCTCAGCCTGAGCACCGCACCGCCGCCTCCAGGACACCCGATCCATGCCTTGGTGCAGCGGTGCGAGGAGGTGCTGAAGCAGCGGGCACAGGCATCGGTCGTGCAAACACGATAGGCGGGTGGATGGGCGGGAGGGGGGATGCTGAGACAGGTCGTTCTGGCGGCGGCGGCAGCCGCATTCCTCGGCGCCGGTCCGGCAGCCGCCGGAGAGGCGAGCGGCAGTCAGCCCGCGCCGCAACGGCCCCGCCGGACCATCCTGCATTTCGGCGAAGAGGACATCCGCGGCGACATCACCAGACCCGACGGCGAGCTGGTCCAGGCGCCGAGGAAAGTCGCGCTGCCGAGCATGCTTCGCATCCGTCGCTCGTTCGTGGACCGCGCGCTGGCCGCGCCCCTGCAGGGCCATTGAGCACCTTGTCGGAGACGCGATGATCCCGATCGTCCTCAAAGTGTACGATGGCGGAAAGCTCAAGAGCTCGCGAGCTTTCCGCGCGGAGCGGATCCGCCTGGGGAGCGAATCCGCCGACCTGGTGCTGGAGTCTCCGGGCATCGCGCCGACGCACGCGGTCATCGAGACCGGAGTGGTGGGTGCCGTGCTTCGCGCCACCACCGCCGCGCCGCTGTACCTGAACGGCCAGCCAATCCTTGCCGCGCCCTTGCGCCACGGCGACCTGATCTCGATCGGCGAGCTGCGCATCATGGTGGAGCTGCAAGCGCGCACGCTGCACGCGCTCGGCCCGCAAAAGTCGCGGCCCCGCCTGCAGCTCATCCACGGTGAGGAGGAGCCGCTCGTCGAGCGCCCCCACCAGCCCGCACCCGCGCTGCAGGTGGTTCGCGAGGAGATCCTGGCGGAGGTCGAGGCCGCGACAGATGAGGGCCTGAACGACGACCTCGCACTGGTGCCGTTCGAGCCGCCGCCCGCGGAGCCCGCTCCCGCTCCTGCTCCTGCTCCTCCTCCGGTTGTGCCGACCCCCCCGCCGCCGAGCGAATCCGCGGCGGCCGCGGTCCGGGCGGAGCCCGGGACGCCGGTGCCGACGACGGCCCTGCCTCCGATCACGACGCCGCTCGGCGGCGAGTGCGCCGAGGTGGAGCTGTTCTGGGGCGATACGCGCGTGAGCGTGTGGCAGCTGCAGCCCGGCGAGCAATTCCACGCCGGCTCTGCGCCGGGCTGTCAGGCGCTGCTCCACGGCATCGAGCGGGCCGCAGTGGTGAGGAGCGACGTGAATGGCTGGACCGTCGCCGCGCCGCGGCCGCTGCAGCTCTTCCTCGAGGATGACGGGAAGGTGCTGGGCGGGCCCGAGCTCCTCGTGCGCGGACGCAGCCAGGCCGATGCACACGGGCTCATCGTGCCGCTGCCGCAGAGGTCCGTCGCCGTGCTGTCCAGCGGCAGTCTGGCGCTGCGCATCCGGCGCGTGCGCGGGGCTGCCAGGGTCGGCGGGGAGCAGACCGACTGGAAGGGCGTCCTTGTCGCCAGTATCGCCGCGATCCTGATGGTCACCGGGATGAAGTTCTGGAGCGCCACCGTTCCGCCGCCGAAGGTGAGCGCCGGAGATCCGGAGCTGATCAAACCGCGGCCGCTGGTGGTGCGCGCCGCTCCGCCGAAGCCAAACAACGCGCCGGTGCTGGACGCGCAGAAGGTGCAGAACCAGGCGCGGCGCGATCCGGGCAAGGCGGTGGCGCGGCACCAGGGGCAGGAGGGCGCGGCCGGCAGCAAGACCGCTCCCAGGCGCGATGCGCGCGCCGAGCGCAAGATGGATGATCGCGCGCTGATCGCGGAGATCGGCCTGCTCAAGGCGCTCGGCGGGGGCAGCGGAAAGAGTGACGTCTTCGGCGTGGCGCTCGAGAAGGGCACCCGCGACGCGATGGGGCACCTGAGCGGCCCGAGGATTGGGGACGCGCAGGGCGACGGCGGAATGGGCCTGAAGTCATTGGGCGGCCGAGGCGGAGGAGGCGACGGATCGGGCCTGGGGCTGGCGCGCATCGGGACCAACGGCATCGGCGGCGGCCTCGCGAACTATGGCGACGGCAAGGGCGGCCTGCGCGGGAAGGAGAACGGCGAGATCGGTCTCGGTCCCGGAAAGCCGGAGGTGGTGGGCTCGATCGACCCCGAGCTGATCCGCAAGGTGGTCCACGAGCACCGCGCGCAGATCCGCACCTGCTACGAGACACAGCTCACGACCCGGCCGAACCTCGCCGGCAAGCTGGTATCCGCCTGGACCATCGATCCCGCGGGCGCCGTGACCGAGGCGCACACGCAGGAGAGCACGCTGCACGACCGGAGCGTCGAGACCTGCGTGGCGGCGAAGATCAAGACCTGGCGCTTCCCGATTCCCAAGGGCGGCGGAGAGGTGTTCGTCACGTATCCCTTCATCTTCACCCCGGGAGGGTGAGGCGATGCTGATTGTTGCCATGCTTCTCGTGGCGGTCGCGCCGCAACCCTCGATCGGAATCTCCGGGGGACCGATCTTCTTTCGCGAGAGCGGGCGCGCCGGGGTAGGTTCTGGCCCGCTGATGCGCGTGGATGTCGGATACCCGATCGCGGAGCGCGCGGCGGCGGAGCTGTGGCTCACCGGCGCCATGGAAAGCGCGCCCCCCGCGAAGCCCGGCGATCGGGCACTGGTGGCCGCGGGCGGCGGAGCGCGGCTCCTCGTTGCCCGTCTGGATCCGGAGGCAAAGATCGGCCTCTGGCTGCATGGGGGCGCCGGATGGGGGTTTCCCGTCGACGGCGACGGCAGGCATGGCCCGATGGGGTTCGGCGGCGCGCTGGTCACCTTCCAGCCCTTCCTGAAACGGTTCACGCTCGGCCTGGAAGCGGACGCGGTCGCCTGGCGTTCCGCGCTCGGGATGGCGGTCCTGCCTTCTTTGCGCTGCGCGTTCTAGCGTTTGAGGCTGTACAGGGGAAGCTTGCTTGTAGCGGGCGACCGGTTGCAGCATGCTGCCGCCCGATGCTCGCCCAGCCGCCCATCCCACTTCCCGACCTGTGGACGCTCGGAGACCTCGAGCGCATGCGACTGATCCTGGGCGGCGGCTCGGTGATCGACTGGCGCCGCCTCCACTTCCAGACGAAGGAAGAGGTCGATCACTACCTGCGCCTCTGCCTCTTCGAGCCGGACGACCCGTTCGATCGCGGGCGCCTGCAGCGCATCCTCGACGAGGCAGTCGACTATCTGCGAACCACCTTTCGCTACGCGGTGGCGGAGGAGGTCGCGCAGCCGGCGCAGGTGGAGGACCTGTTCCTGCTCGCCTCGGGGGTCGGCGATCCGAAGCTGCGCAAGATCGCCTGTCTAGTGCTCAAGGTGATGCACGTGGTCCACCACGTGGAGGCGCGCGGCCTCTTGTACCGCGCCCGCGTCAGCGAGGACGAGCTGTGCCAGCTCGTCACCCAGCGCGTCGACAACTGCATCGCTCAGCTCCGGCGCGAGGGATTTCCCGTCGTCGCCGCGGCGGGCAGCGTGAAGACGCGGCACAGCCTGATCACCAAGCTGCTGGCAAAGAAGGAG
>VBKQ01000435.1 GCA_005879505.1 Deltaproteobacteria bacterium | reverse complement strand
TTCTTTTTTCTTCTCGATCCCTTACCGACGGGAGCCATCCTCCCGGAGGCCAAGGTCGAGCCCGGTCGCCACTGCGACCGTCACACGCGACTCTCCCTCTTGCGCGTATGCAACTGCCCGGCGCTGACCACCCGCCCGGGTAGCCAGGTTTCCGGTGGCTACATCGGAGGGGCTGATCGGCGGCGCGTCAATATCGGTCGCCAGTCGTCCTACCCGTTCCCATCCCGAACACGGAAGTCAAGCCCTCCAGAGCCGATGGTACTGCACGCCCTGCGTGTGGGAGAGTAGGTCGCTGCCGGAATTTTTCTCCAAGACGCCCCGCCGCTCCAACGAGCCGCGGGGCGTCGCCTTTTTACCGACAAACAGATCACCGCGGAGGCGCGGAGAGCGCGGAGGTCTGCGTTTGAAAAACAATCTCCGCGACCTCCGCGGCTCCGCGGTGATCTTTGAGTCCACCGCGCCCAAGCCATCGTTCGTTCGCGGCGTTCACGGGGCGCTGGGTTGGGTTTCGAGGCGGGCGGCGCCCACGCCATTCGCGATGGCGGCCGCGATGAGGACCAGCGCGCCGCCGGCGAGCAGGTGCCAGCCGAGGCGCTCCCCGAGGACGACGGATCCGAGGAAGACCGCGAGCGTCGTATCCACCAGGGGGATCGCGCCGATCGCGGCGACGGGGATGCGCGGCAACAACCAGAAGAGCAGGAGATAGGGGACCGCCGTGCCGCAGATGGCGAGATACACGACCGCGACGGCGGCCCGCGGCGTCCAGGAGGCGGAGCGCCCGCCTTCGAGCGTCCAGGCGAGCACGATGAGGAGCGCCGCGCCCGCGAATACCTGCCCGAAGGTGAGCACGGCAGGCGGGACGGCTTCGAGCCCGCGCCGCACCAGCACGTTCGCGAGCGCCACCAGGACCGCCGCGGCGACGATGAGCGAGCCGCCGAGCGCGGCCCGATCGCCGGCGCCCGCGGATCGCAGCGCCGGGAGCTGCAGTACCACAATGCCGGCGATGCCGAGCGCCGCCGCGAGCAGCTTCGCAGGCGAGAGTGGCTGCGCGGGGAGCAGGACGCGAGCGAGGAGCAAGAGCCACACGGGAAAGGTGGCGAAGAGGACGGCGGACAGTCCCGACGCGACCCACTGCTGGGCCGCGAAGAGCAGCGCGTAAGGGACGCCGATCTGGATCAGCCCGATGGCGCCGACGCGGAGCGCCGCGGTTCGCCCCGAGCGGAGCAACCCCGCCCGCATGGCGAAGGGCAAAAGCAACAAGGCGGCGAGCGTCATGCGAAGCGCCGCGAAGCGCAGCGGCGGCAGGTCGCGCAGCCCCAGCTTGATGAACAGCCACGTCGAGCCCCACAGGACGCAGCAGGCCAGCCAGGCAAGCCGGACGCGGGCGCTCACGACGGGGCGGTGTACAGGCGCGCGGCCCGCCGGGCAAGGTGACATTTCGGGTTCGCGCGAAGTCGCTTTCCGGTTCGCCAGTGGCGAGTCGCCGGGCTTCATCAGGGCAGGGAAATCCGCCGCACCGCTGGTGCGTCGTTGACCGCGGCCCGCCGATCCGGTTACTGCCGCGTCGTGCCGCCCAGCATCCAGGTCCTCCCCGAGACGCTCGCCAACCAGATCGCTGCCGGCGAGGTGGTGGAGAGGCCCGCCGCCGCGGTCAAGGAGTTGGTCGAGAACGCCCTCGACGCGGGGGCCCGGCGCGTCGAGGTCGACCTGGTGGACGGCGGGTGCCGCCTGGTGCGCGTGCGCGACGACGGCTCGGGGATGGGGCGCGAGGACGCGCTGCTCAGCCTGCAGCGTCATGCGACGAGCAAGCTGCGCAGCAAGGACGACCTCTTCGCCATCGCCACATACGGATTCCGCGGCGAGGCGCTGCCCTCCATCGCGGCGATCTCGCGGTTCACGCTGCTCACTTGCGAAGCGGGGGCCGCCGCGGGGACGCGCATCGAGGTCGAAGGCGGCCGCGTGGCGTCCGTCGAGGACGCTGGAGCTCCGCCAGGGACCAGCGTCGAAGCGCGGGACTTGTTCTGGAACGTGCCCGCCCGCCGCAAGTTCTTGAAGCGCGCCGCTACCGAGCAGGCGCACGCGATCGAGGCAGTGCTGCGGCTCGCGCTGCCGCGCCCCGAGGTGGAGTTCACCGTTCGCGAGAACGGGCGCGTCCTCCTCCGTTTGCCTGCCGGCGAGGCGGCGGCGGTGCAGGAGGAGCGCGCG
>VBKQ01000434.1 GCA_005879505.1 Deltaproteobacteria bacterium | reverse complement strand
GGGCGGCTCGAGGAAATGAGCTTGCCGCCCGAGCAATTGCGAGTCGGCAATCCCCCGGAAAATCTCCAGCTCGACGTTGCGCGCGTCGGTGAGCGCTGCGAGCAAGTCAGGAGTTGCCGGTCGCGCGAGGTTCATGGATGTACCGGTCCAGCCACCGGTACATTGTAGACGACTCGCAGTTCGAGTTGCCTACGACTGGGGGACGTCGATGTAGAGCTCGACGCGGCGGTTCTCCGCGCGTCCCTCGGCAGTCGAGTTGTCCGCGATGGGCCGGGCCGCTCCTGCGCCCTCGACCAGCATCTGCCGTGGATTGACGCCTCGGCTCGCCAGCACGTCGCGGACCGCTTGGGCGCGGTGCAACGAGAGCTCCTCGTCGTGCGCGGCGGATCCCGTCGAGTCGGTGTGGCCCTGGATGCGGATGCGGTCGTCCGGGTACTTGGCGAGGATGTCGCCGAGTTGTGCAAGCTGTTCCACCGCCGCCGGCTTGAGGACGGCGCTGTCGGTGCTGAACAGCAGCGACGACTTCAGATTCACCAGGATGCCCGACTCGGTGCGCCGGGCATTCGCGACCTGCTGCAGCTCCTGGGCCTGCTTGTCGAGGTAGTTGCCGATGGCGCCGCCCGCGACGCCGCCCACGACCGCACCGATCGCCGCGCCTTCCCACCCGCCGGCGATCGCGCCGATCCCGGCGCCGACCGCGGCTCCGCCGCCCGCGCCGATTGCGGTGCGCTCGCCTGGCGTGGCGCACCCTCCAAAACCAGCAGCAACGAACGCGACCATCAGGAAATGCCGCATCGCACCCTCCCTTGCCGCTTCCTCATTCACGATCCATGCCGGCTCTCGTTCGCTCGAGGACCACGGCGAGACGGCCGGTTGCGGTGCTGGGCCTGTCGGAAGGCCGTACAACTGAGCGCTGCGCCGGCGGGTGCTTTCACCTAGGCAAGTCGTGAAGTTTGCCGTCCAGTGTCAGCACCTGGCAGTTGGGTTTCCCGTCGGTGGTCATGGCGAGCTTCGTGCCCCGGACCAACCGCGCGAGATCGCAGCGCAGGAGCATCCCGGGCGAGCCACCATCCTTCATTCCCGCATCGACCTTGATGAACCACCCGTCGGGGTCCATGGCGATGACGTCCTGGAAACCGAGCGCGTCGGGGTCGTGGCCGAAGACGAGGCCGTCAAGGCCGAGCTGGGCGAGGCGAACCTTCATCCGCGAACGCCGGCTGCGGCGCCTCCACCAATTGTGATCCGAAACGATCGATTGCGGATCGAGGACCGCCAGATAGCGTTCGGGGCCTTCGTGCGACCAGGTCGAAGCGAGCCTGGCGAAGTAACCTTGGACTGCGGAACGGTCGTCCTTGGCATCGATGTAACCCGAGTGCGCGAAGAGCCACGACCCGATGAATGCCACGACCGGCAACCCGCGCAGGAAGCGGCCGAATTCGCTGTTCGAGAGCTCCTCGGCAGTCGGCCGCTTGTGCAACCCCAGCTCGGCGCGTCGGCGGTGGGCGCTCGAGAGCAGGTGACGGTCCGCAGTCTTCAGATCCGCGAGGAAGGCAGCCTCGTGATTGCCTAGCAGCGCGACTATGCGGCTGCCCGCCGCGGCGGCCTGCTCGCTCAGCTGATCGAAGCGGAGGACCACGCCGACGCTGTCGCGTCCCCCGTCGATGTAATCGCCCAGGGCAACCACCAGCTGTCGCGGCTGTGCCCGGTTCCAGACGACGAGGTCTTCGCCCTCGCGCGTAGCGAGTTTCGCAGCCACGAGGAGCTCGTCGATCTCTTCCAGCCGGCCATGGACGTCGCTGACCGCCCAGAGCGTGTCGAAATCGGCGCGAAGCTGCTCGGTGGAGATCGTCACCCAGGCCGGGGATGGCGGGAGAGGAACCGGAGCTTGCGCGGGCGCCGCGCCCGCCGCGACCCACGCTCCAAGGATGACTGCGATCGCGCTTTTCATTGCCGGAGCTTACAGCCTGAGCGAGGTCTTCAGTTGTCTCCAGACCGTTACAGGCGGTCGGCGTCTCGGTTTGACGACGCGGATCTGGTCTCGGTCGGGAACGGCGCGTTACCGATGAGCTCCCAGCCGCCATCGGCCTCGGCGAAGGCATCGGCGGACAGGTTCCTGCGCCTTGCCTCCGCCGCAGCCGCGAGAGCGGCAGATCTGCCCGCCGGTTCGCCGAGCACGACCACGTAGCGGCCTCTGAGCCTGGTCTTGTAGATGCTGACGGTGGACACTCTTCCCTGGTCCCTCGCTGCCCGCAGCTTCTCGTTTGCGACCCCTTCGGCGAGCTTCAGATCGTCGCCGGGGAGGGTCGCCAACAGGACGAGCCAGGCGCCCGGCGGAGACATCGATGTGACGGGTTCCTCGACCGTGGCTCGCAGCCGGGATCGAGTGATCGGAGCGCTCTCCGCCCTGATCTTTTCTGCCATCTGTGACCTGGATCTCGAGGTCGTCCGTAGTTCTCTTGTCGTCCGCCTCCCGTTGCAGCCGGGTCACTGCCGCCTGCTGCTCCTGCCTTTGCTGCTCGAGCTTCGCATCCTGCTCGTTCTGACGGGTCGCCAGGCGCCAATAACCGTATCCCAGCGCGAACGTCGCCACGACGACGTACGCCGCGAAGACCGCCTCGAACGAGCTGGGCCTCGATTCAGCAGGCATTTTCATCGGCACATGCGCTCATTGCGAGGCCTGGCTGACTTCGCGCGATTCGCTCGAGACCGGAACGAGATCGTCGCGGCGATTCTCCGTCCAGGCCGCTTCATCGTCTCCGAGCACGCGGGGACGCTCCTTGCCGTAGCTGATCGTCGTGATGCGCGATCCGTCCAGTCCGAGGTTCACCAGGTACTGCCTCGCCGCGTCGGCGCGGCGCTGCCCGAGGGCCAGGTTGTACTCGCGCGTGCCGCGCTCGTCGCAGTTTCCCTCGATCCGGATGTCCCGATCCGGCTGCTTTTGCGCCTGCTGGAAGACTACCTGGAGCACGTCGCGCGTCGCCGGCGTGAGATCGGAGCTGTCGTAGTCGAAGTAGACGCTGGCGGACACGAAAATGGGGGCCGGCGCCACCGGTGTAGCAACGGGTTCAGGCGCTGGAGCTGGAGCCGGAGTCGGTGGAGAGACGTTCTCCGCGGCGGCAGGAGGAGGAGCCGGTTGGGCGTGAGAACAGGCAACAACAAGGAGGAGCAGGGGTACGGCGAGAATGCGGACGGCTCTCATGTTCGACCTCGTGCAGGGTTCAAGTGCAGGCTACCGTCCAACCGATGTCGCCCGACGAGCAAGGGTTCGGGGATCGGTCGATGGTGCGCTCCTGGCGTCGGAGGTCTGGTAAGCGGCATACCAACGTATGGTACATAAACGTCGTTCGCTTG
>VBKQ01000082.1 GCA_005879505.1 Deltaproteobacteria bacterium | reverse complement strand
TGTCCGTCGCGCCGGATTCCTTTCAGCGGCCGGTGAACAGGAAGTGCACCACTCCCTGCGCATGCGCGAAGGCGACGGCATCGGCGATGCGGAGGAAGAGCCGCAGCCGCTCGGCGAGCGGTACCGGCCGCGACAGGCGCGTGTCGAGTCGCTCTCCTTGCACCCAATTCATCGTGTAGAAGACGCGCCCGTCCGGCAACGCGCCGATATCGTGCACCGGCGCGATCCCGGGATGCTCCAGCCGCGCCAGCACCTGCGCCTCGCGTCGCAAACGCGCCTCGATCCCGGCGTCGGGCACGTCGAGCACTTTCAGCGCAACGCGCCGGCGCAGCTCGGTATCCTCGACGATGTAGACCGTCCCCATTCCACCCGAGCCCGCCACGCCGGTGAGCCGGTACTTCGTCTGCGACAGGTCCGGTTCGCGCACGGCGGCGCGCAGACGCTCGAGCGTGCGGTCATCCAGACGCGTCATACCGCGCCGTCTCCGAGCAGCGCGCGCGCTTCCTCGCGGAACTCATCCTCACCGGCGGTCAGCTCGCGCAGCACTTCGAGGACGATCCGCCGCAGCTCGCGCCGGACGCGGAACAACCGGTTGGTCACGTCCGTGACCGCGACCCCGAAGCTTCGCGCCAGCTCCGCGTACGTCGGACGCGCGTCGCCGAGATCGTACCGTTCGAGCAGCGCGTAATGCTGCGACTTGCCCGCGCTCGCACACTCCTGCTCGAGCCGCCGCAGCGCGATGGTGGAGACGCCGCGTGCCCACTCCTTCTCGAACAGCACGTCCGGGGGGTCGCAGCCGCCCTCGAGCCGCTCGATCTCCTCGCGCGCGCCGTCGAAGTCGAGCGGCACCGCGCCACCGCCGCGCTTCTTCCTGAACGCCGCTTTGTCGTAGTTCCGCTACCAGCCCGTCGATGCACGTGCGCAAGAACGTGCGCAATCGTGCCCGCGAGGGATCGAACCGCGCGAGCAGATCCTTCTCGACCACCTGGGCGAAGAACTCCTGGGCGAGATCCGCGGCCTCTTCGTGCGGTTTGTGCCAGCGCAATCGCAGGTACGTGTAGACCGGCCGCCAATAGACCGCCGACAAGATCGCGAGCCCTCTCGCGCGCTCGGCGGCGTCGGCGCTGCGCACGGCCGCGACCGCGGAATGCCGCGTCGGCGGAAAGGCGCGGACCATGGCGTCGTCCATCCGTTCATGATGCGCCAGAAGACGGCGCCGACGCCACGTTGGCCGGGAGGATGCGCGTCCCTGACAGCGCTGGCATCAGGGACGCGCAGACCCGGCTGGCAAGGTTCGCGCTCGAGCTTGGTCGCTAAGCCGCCTTCGGCGGCCGCGACTAGAACCCGGCGAACTGGTAGCCGAGGCCGCCCGAGAGCATCAGCGCGTTCCCGAAGCTCCCGACGTCCTGGGTGTGCATGTTGAGGCGCACGTTCCAGTGATCTTGCTGGAACCCGATACCGGCGCCCATCCCGAACTTCACGTCGTTCGAGGTGGTGGTCCCGTTCCTCGCCGTGTCAACGCTGCTCATCAAGTCGAACATTCCGAGCTCGAAGGCTCCGAAGAGTCCTGCGCGGTCCGGCCCGATGTAGTACTTCGTGCCCAGTAGCACCGGGATCGCGTGCACATGCGCGCTCAGGTTCGCGCCGATCGCCCGGTCCATGTGGCCCTCGAACCCGATCCGCGCGGTCGCGCCGAGCATCTCGAGCAGCGCGTACTCAGCGGTGAAGACCGCGCCGTAACCGACGCTGTTTGCGTCCGAGTAGTTGCCGAGCGGAATGCCGAATTCGGTGTCAACACCGAGCCACAGGCTGCGCCCTCGCAATAGGGAGTGCGAGCCGTGGGTAGGGGCCGCGAACGCGGCGCCGGATAGACAAAAGATCGCTGAAATCGCTCCAATGAGTTTCTTCATCCGTTTCCTCGACGGGCAACGCGCGCCCTTGGTTCCCCCGAGCGTACGGGCGGGCGATCGATCGTCAAGATTCCGACGCGTAAGCAAAAGGCTCACACGTCGGCACCCATCGCAGTACAGGCGATCGCGGGGTGCTAAGGCTGGATCGCTCGCAGGGCCCCGGCGGAACCGTCAACGAGGTAGACGTTTCCGTCCTTGCCTTTCCACAGTCCGAGCGGCACCTGCAAGGAGGCGGTCGACGCGGGGCCGTCATCAGCTCCCGCCAGGCCGCTGCCAGCCCACGTTTTCACCGTCGTGCCGCCGGCAGTGGTGCCGGGGAGGATGGACCGCAGCCGCTTGTTGCCCGGGTCGGAAGCGATCAGCGTTCCATTCGACCAGATCAGCCCCATCTGCATCTGCGTGCGTGCACCGCTGCCGGGACCGTCCGCGTATCCGAGCCCTCCAGCGACCAGCGTGGTGATCGTGCGACCCGCGTCCGTGCCGATCACCTTCAACTTTCCTGACGAGCTGGCGAGGAAGAAGATCCGCCGGTCGGCGGAGACCGCGACCGCCGTCGGGTAGAAGAACGCCGCGCTCGAGGCCGGGCCGTCGGCCTCGTCTCCCCAGTCGTGCGTCACCGCGATGGTGCTGACGACGCCGGTGGTGACGTCCAGGCTGCGGATGGCCGAGTTACCGGAATCCCCGATCACGATATGGGTCGAATCCAGCCAATCCATCCCCATCGGATCGGTGAAACGCGCGGCGGACCCGATCCCGTCGGCGTAACCCGAACCGAGAAGAACGCCGGCGATGGTCGTCACCGTATGGCTCGAGTCGTTGGCGATCTTCCGGATCGCATTGTTGTGCGTGTCGGCCACGTAGACGTTTCCCGCGGCATCCGGCAGCACGGCGGTCGGCTGGAAGAAGCGCGCCTGGAGCCCGGGCCGGTTGTCGTAGGTGCTGCTGCCGCTTTCGTGCCCATCGCCGGCGAACGGCTGCACCGACCCCGTACCATCCACGCGCCAGATGCGATGGGCGCTCGCGTCCGCGACGACGAAGCTGCCGTCCGGAAGCTGGGCGACGCCGGCGGGCGCCATCATTCCCGATGCGATGGTGCGGACGTTGCCCGCCCACTGCGCGTCCGGCACGGGCGCAGCCGGCGCGTTCGGCGACTGCAGCGGCGCCGGGATGTCCAGCCCGAGCGCTAGCTTCAGGACGTTCGCGGCCATTCGCTCGACGCGTGGATCGCGCCGCGGCCCGTCGAGGCCGCGCGCGAAGTAGATCGTTCCTGCACCGAACACCAGGGCGCCGCTCGGGGCCGTGTACATGGTCGCCTCGGAGAAGCTGGTCCTGCCTTCTGCGTCCACCACGGGCGACCGGGCCACCACTGTCACCCTTCCCGGCGCATCCAGCAGAAAGGTCCGGTCGTACTCGTAACCGACGAGCTGCGGGATCGTGTCCGCCGAGCGGAGTCCCGTTCCAGTGTAGAATGGGTGATCCGGATTGACCACGACCCATGGTTGACCGAAGAGCAACCAGCTCTCGTACATCGTGCCCACCAGCTCCTCTTCGGGCCTTCCGATCGCGTCATCCCGGTACCGGCCGGTCTGCTGGGGCGTGCCGTGCAGTGGGTCGTCCTGTGGCCGGCGCTTGTAGCAGGTGACGACGCGAGCGTTGCCGTCGGCGGCGGATTCGGACAGACGCACCTTCCAGTACGCGGCGTTCGCGCCGAAGAACAGGACTGGCATCCCGGCGTCGCGCGCGGCCTCGACGGCGTCCCGCTCTTCGCCTGGCCAGTATTCGTCATGGCCCACCGAGAGGAACGCCCCGCGCCGCAATAGAGCGGAGGGGCCCTCGCGCATCACGTCGAGATTCGTGGTGTAGGTGACATCGTAGCCGTATCGCTCGAGGAAGCGGGCCATGAGCGCCTCGTAGCGGAGCACCTGCCCCGAACCTCCGTCGCTGTCATGAGGCCGGTCGAAGCTCACCTGGACGGCAAATCCCCCGGGAACGTGGTCGTCGGAATCGGAGTAGAGCCCTTCGCCGCCCCAGTTGTTGTAGGCCTGCGCGGTCAGCACGCTGGACTGGAAGAGCAGGTCGGCCTGCCGGCCGTCGCGGACGACGAGCGGGACGAACGCGCCAACCTTGTCGTCTCGGACGATGCGGACCAGGTACAAGCCGCTCACCGCGTCCTCTGGGACCGCGAGGGAAAACGTGGGCGCCCACGAGCAGCGCACGAGGCCCGTTGCGGCCTCGTTCGCGCACGCAGGCTGGGATCCGAGCTGAGCGGTGCCCGCGCCGGTCTGTCGCGCGCCGGCGCCGCCGTACCAGCCGAGGCGGTACAGCGTCCAGCTCGCGCCCGCGGCCGCGCTGGAGCGGGCCATGATCTGGACGCTCTCGCCAGCTTTCGCGCTGACGCGCTCGGCGTAGGCCTCGACTTGCCCACCGACGGACCGGGTGAATTGGTTCCAGGAAACGTCGCCGGCAAGCTGATTCTCGGCGACGGTCGGATTCACGTAGCCTGTCCGCGCGGGCGGCCACCGTGGCCCGGCCTGACCTCGTCCCGGGGTCCCCTGCCCACAAGCGGACAACAGGAGTGCGACGCAGACGCACTTGTGTGACATGCCGGGAAGGTGGGCAGGCATCCGGGCGTGCGCAAGTACGCCTGCCCCCCTGGTGCAAGCGGTCCGACCCTGTTCAGGGCCGGATCAAGCGAACCGTCGAGTCGCCGTGATCCACCACCGCGATCGTTCCATCGGGGAGCGCCGCGATCCCCGCCGGCAGGTTGAATGCTGCGTCCAGCGCCGGCCCGTCGTCGCCTGCCGATCGGCCGCTTCCGGCAAAGGTGGCGACCTGTCCGTTTCCGATGACGCGGATGCGCGCGCTCCCGGGATCGGCGAAGAGGACATCGGTGCCGCGCACGGCCACGCCGAAGAGAGGCATCAACCTCGCGTTCGCCGCGGGCCCGTCCGCGAAACCCGCGGAATATCCGTTTCCCGCGGCGGTGCTGACCGAATGAATCGGGTCGAGAGCCACGCGACGGATGGAGCGATTAGCGGTGTCCACTACATAGAGCGCGTCTGCGCCGGCGGCGATGCCGGTCGGCCTCCGGATCATCGCGGTTGCGCCGGGGCCGTTCACATAGCCCGCTCCGGCGATCACGGTGACGACCGTCTGCGCCGCATCGATGCGGGAGAGCCGCGTGGGGACCGCGTCGACGACATAGAGGTCGCTTCCTACCGCCGCGATCCCGCTCGGCATCGTGAAGCGGGCCGCAGTGCCGAGCCCGTCCAGGCTGCCCGAGTACCCGTTCGGCGACCCCGCCCAGACGCTGACGGTCCGCGCGGCGTCGGTGTCGATGCGAGCGATCCGGTTGCTTCCGAAATCTGCTACGTACAGCTCGCCGGCGGGACCCACCGCGATCGCGTATGGAAGCTTGAAGCCGGCCTGCAGTCCCGGACCCGTGGTGAGCCCGGGAGATCCCGTTCCCGCGATGGTCGTCACGGTGTGGTTTGCGTCGTTGGCGATCATGCGAATCGCGTGATTGCCCGCGTCGGCGACGTAGAGATTTCCGCTGGCGTCCGCCGCGATGCCCACGGGCCGCCGGAAGCGCGCCTGCGGACCGGGTCCGTCGACGAATCCTTCGGCTCCGGAGGCGCCTGCCAGGGTCGATACCGAAGTTGCCGCCCGGATCTCGTCGACCTGCGGCGCAGAGGTGGCGCCGAACGTGTCGCCGGGAAGCTTCGGCGAAAGACCCGCGCGGCGGAACAGGTTGCTGGTCATCCGCTGCACCCGCACGTCGGCGACGTCTTTCTCTGCGAGCCCATAGGCCCACTGCACGACGCCGGCGGCGAAGACGAAGCCTCCCGATGGCGTCGTGTACACCGTCGCGTTGTGCCAGCTCGGCCCGGGCGCGCCGGAATCGAAGCTCGCGACGGGCGACTGCGCGAGGAGCTGCACGCCCGTGGGCGACGGCGTGTCGGGGAAGATCCGGTCGGACTCGTACCCGACGAGCAGCGGGATCGAGTCGCCGTCCCTCACGCCCGTTCCTTCGTACACCCAGGAGGAGCTGCCGCGCACGATCCAGGGGAGATCGGCGAACTCCCAGCCGTCGCTCATCACGCCGAGCAGCTTCTGCTCCGGCTCGCCGACGGCGGGATCGCGCCAGCGTTTGGTGATCAGGTTCGTCCCCCTCAGGGGATCCTCCTGCTGGGCGGACTCCTTGTAGCAGACCTCGGTGCGGTAGCGACGGCCCTGGCCACGCGAAGGCTCGAGACGGATCTGCCAGAACGCCTCGTCCGCGGTGAAGAAGGCAACGCTGGCGCCGCCGGCGATCGCCGCTTCCACGGCGTCCTTCTCGCCGCGAGACCAGTACTCGTCGTGGCCGGAAGAGATGAACAGCTTCTGGCCGGCGAGCAGCGAAGGATCGCGGTGCACGTCGACGTTGGTCAGGTAGGTGACGTCGTAGCCGTACGACTCGATCCACTGCACCAGTTCGTCCTCGAAGTAGAAGAACTCGCCCGCGCCAAAGCCGTCCGCGTACGGCCGATCGAACGAGACCTCTCGGGCGTGTCCTCCGTTGAGACCGAGCGAATCGGAGTAGAGGCTCTCGCCGCCCCAGTCGTTGTACGCTTGCCAGGTCGTCACGGAGGCCTGCACCACCGCTGCGTTCTTCCGCTCGTCGGCGCGGATGACGATCGGCAGGTATCTCTGCAGGCCGTCCGCACGGATCAGCTTGAGCATGTAGATGCCGCTGACCCACGATCCGTCAGTCTGCAGCATGAAGCTCACGGGCCACGCGCATTCGACGAGACCGGTGACCGGATTGACCGCGGGCGGTGGCTGGTGAACGACCGTCAACGGGCCGCCCGTCGCAATCAGGCGGCCTCGCTTTCCGCCGTACCAACCCATACGGTACAGCTCCCAGCGGACGTCCGTCGGCGCGTCCGTGCTGAGGTGGATGTCGATCGCGTCCCCGTGATTGAAGCTCACGTCGCCGGCGTAGCCCTCCAGCCGGCCCTGGTTGGCGGCGCGGGTAATGACCCAGGCGCTCGTTCCGGGAAGCGCGTTTTCGGCGGCTACGGGGCTTGCAGGTGTGACTGGCGGCGGACCGGCGTCGGGCTGGGGTGGAGGGCCGGCGTCTGGCCGAGGCGGCGGACCGGCGTCGGGGATCGGCGGCGGGCCTGCATCAGGACGGACGGGGAAGGGTCCCGCGTCCTCCGAGAACGCGGGCGGCTCAACCAGGCCTGCGTCGCGAGCAGTGAAGCTTGCGCCTCCGCACGCGAAGAGCGCGACCGCCCCGACCCCAAACCCCCAGCTAGCCATGGCTCACCCGTGCGTGCGCGGCGCAAGGTGGGCACGCGGGCAGGCGCCTGCAAGCCCGTCCGAAGGGCGTCAGCGAATCTGGTGGTCGATCCAGGCGGCAGCGGAGAGCAGCGCGTCGTCGCTCCGGCGCCGTGCGACGATCTGCAGACCGATCGGCAACCCGGCTGGGCCGGTGAGGACCGGGAGCGACAGGCAGGGAACGCCGAGCAGCGTCCAGATGCGGCAGAAGACCGGATCGCCTGTTGCCCCGAGCCCCTCCGGCGCCTCGCCGGTCGTCGCGGGCGTGAGCAGGGCGTCGAGATCGTCGAATAGGCAGTCGAGCTCGCGGCGGCACCGCTCTGCTTGCTCGCGCGCGGCGGTGAGGCGCTCCGGCGGCACACGAGCGCCTTCGCGCAGGAACTCGCGCAACTTCCCGCTCAGCTCGCTCTGCGGCTCTCCGCGCAACGACTCCACAGCTTCCGCGCCCATGATGGCGATCTGCGCGTCGATCAGTCCGGTGAACGAAGGCCCGAGCTCGACGTCGCGGGCACCGAGCGCCTTCGCGGTCTTCTCGATCAGCTCTTGTGTCTGCGGAGCGGCGCGCGGCCAGGCCTCGGTGCGGCAGAGACCGAGCCGGGGCCGGCGGCTTCGGATCGGCATCGCCGGCGCCCTGGAAAGGGCGGAGATCACCGGCGGGATGTCCTCGAGCCACCGCGCGAACAAGCCGAGCGTATCCAGCGATGGGGCGAGAGGATGGACGCCCTCCAACGGCAGCAGCCCGTAGGTCGGCTTGTACCCGATGACCCCGCAGTACGAAGCGGGGCGGATGATGGAACCCGCGGTCTGCGAGCCGAGCGCCACCGGCACCATCGCGTCAGCCACCGCCGCCGCTGACCCGCTGGAGGACCCGCCCGGGGTGCGCGAAGCGTCGCGCGGGTTGCGGGTCTTCCCGGGCGAATAGACGGCAAACTCGGTGGTCACGGTCTTTCCGAGCACGATCGCGCCGGCATCCCGCAGCCGGCGCACGCACTCGGCATCGCGGGACGGGCGGTGACCGCGATGGATCGGCGACCCGTACGCCGTC
>VBKQ01000433.1 GCA_005879505.1 Deltaproteobacteria bacterium | reverse complement strand
GCGCTCGCTGGCTACGGCCCTCGCCGCGCTCGAGTCCGCCCGCACCGGCCACCGCGTGGCCGTGCAGTTCGGCTGAGGCCGCGCAGGCGCGTCTGCGGGAGTTGGTCCCGCGTCAGGCGATGAGCTTCTCCGTGGATGGATCGAACAAGACCAGGTTCGTGAGATCGAACTTGAACTCCGCGCGATCGCCAGGGTGGAGGTCGAAATCGGGCTCGAGGCGGGCCGTGAGCTCGTAGCCCCCGACGTTCAAGACGACCAAGGTGTCCGGGCCGGTGGGCTCGATGACCACGACCTGCCCATCGACCACCGCCCGGCGCTGCGCACCGTTGCCGTTGCCGGCGGGCCGGGATCCGTTGCTGATCGCCTCGGCCCGCAGGCCCGCGATGACCTCGCGGCCGGCGAAGGCCTGGACCGCCGGCGGCTGCGGCGGCAAGGGGATGGAAACCTTGGGCCGATCGCCGCGCTGGATCTCGAGCACGAGGCCCTCGCCCTGCGGGACCAGCCGGGCGGGGATCAGGCTCATCCTGGGCGAGCCCATGAACGCGGCCACGAAGGTGTTGGCCGGCCGGTTGTAGATCTGGGCTGGCGTGCCCAGCTGCAACAGCTCGCCCGCGCGCATGACGGCAATGCGGGTGGCCAGCGTCATGGCCTCAATCTGGTCGTGTGTCACGTAGACGATGGTCGCGTAGAGCCGCTGGTGCAGCTTCTTGATCTCGGTCCGCATGTCGACCCGGAGATGCGCGTCCAGGTTCGAGAGCGGCTCGTCGAAGAGGAAGATCTTCGGCTTGCGGACCAGGGCGCGGCCCATGGCCACGCGCTGCCGCTGCCCGCCGGAGAGCTGGCTGGGGCGGCGCTTGAGCAGCTCCTCGAGCTGCAGGATCTTCGCCACCTCGCGCACCGCGGCCAGCCGCTCGGCCTTCGGCACCTTGTGCATCTCCATGCTGAAGCCGATGTTCTGCTCCACCGTCATGTTCGGGTAGAGCGCGTACGACTGGAACACCATGGCGATGTCGCGCTCGCTGGGGTGGAGCTCGTTCACCCGCGCCCCTGCCACACGGATCTCGCCCTCCGAGATGGTGTCCACGCCCGCGATCATGTTGAGCAGGGTGGACTTGCCGCAGCCCGACGGGCCCACCAGCACCAGGAACTCCCCGGTGTCCACGCTGATGTCGATCCCCTTCAGGATCTCCTGGGCCCCGAAGCGCTTCTTGACGCCGTCGATCTCGAGCGATGCCATGGGAACTCCGGTCAGCCCTTCACCGAGCCTGCCATCAGGCCGCGGACGAAGTAGCGGCCGCCGAACACGTAGACCATCAGCGTCGGGAGTGCCGCAATCATGGCGGCGGCCATGTGGACGTTGTACTCGCGCTCGCCGGTGGAGGTCATGACCACGTTGTTGAGGGCCACCGTCATGGGGGCGCTTGTCCCGGTGGAGAACGACGCGCCGAAGAGGAAGTCGTTCCAGATGTTGGTGAACTGCCAGATGACAGCGACGATGATGATCGGCCCGGAGTTGGGCAGCAGCACCCGCCTGAAGATCGAGAAGAAGCGGGCTCCGTCGATCATGGCCGCCTTCACCAGCTCGTCCGGAAAGGCCATGTAGTAATTGCGCGCGTAGAGGGTCGTGAAGCAGAGCCCGTACACGACGTGCACGAACACCAGCCCGGTCGTGGACGAGGCGATCCCCATGCGCCCGAGGAACGTGGCCATGGGGATGAGGACGATCTGGAACGGGATGAAGCAGCCGAAGAGGATCAGCCCGAAGAGCACGTTGGCGCCGCGAAAGCGCCACTTGGTGAGCACGTAGCCATTGAGGAGCCCCATGCCGGTGGAGATGACCACCGCTGGCACGGTCATCTGGATGGAGTTCCAGAAGTACCCCTTGATGCCGTTGCAGTTCAGGCCGACGCACGCCTTGGTCCAGGCGTTCACCCACGGCTCTACCGTCCAGTGCCGCGGCAGCGCCACCATGTTGCCTGCGTAAATCTCGGGGAGCGGCTTGAAGGAGGTGAGCAGCATCACCAGCAGCGGCAAGAGGTAGACGGCGCCGAAGAAGACGAGCAGTCCGTACACGACCACCCGAGACCAGCGGAAGCCCGTCTCCTGCACCATCTGCGGCGTCTCCCAGGCTTTGGCCATGGAGTCCTTCCCGGTCGAGTCACTGCCGCCGGCTGCGGACGGTGCGGACCTCGGAGTAGAGGTAGGGGACCATGATGGCGGCCACGGTGAGCAGCATCATGGTGGCGCTGGCGGCGCCCCATCCCAGCTGACTGCGAGTGAAGGTGTG
>VBKQ01000432.1 GCA_005879505.1 Deltaproteobacteria bacterium | reverse complement strand
TCGTCGGCAGCAGCCTCGCGGGGACCTCGAGCCAGCTCCACGCCTTCGTCTACGATCTGCCCAACGGCCCGATGCGCGACGTCTCACCGAAAGCCTTCTGCTGGCTGAACGGCGTCAACAACAGCGGCGACGCGGTCGGCGCATGCAGGCCCGGCGACCACAACCACGCTTTCATCTGGACCAATGGCGCCTTCATCGACCTGAACGACACCATCAGCGATCCCTCCTGGTTGCTGACGACGGCGACGGCGATCAACGACCGCGGGCAGATCGCCGCAACGGCATCCCACAACGGCGGCGCGTTCCAGGCAGTCTTGCTCACGCCGCGCTGAGCGCGGATGGCCAGATCCTGGGCGTAGCCACGGGCCGGTTTGCTCCATCGTGACTTAGTCGTGATCGAATTCAAGGATGAGTCGCACCAGCACTCCTACTGAGCCATCGCCATACCGCGACTGGGGAGTCCAGGGCACGGCAATACCGAGGTCAAAGGGGACGTGAAGGGTGCCGCCGCGCAAGATGAGGTTCGCCGCCACCGTCAGCGGGGTGCGCCGCGCCCAGTCCGTATCCACCTCGAAGCCCGCAAAACCGAGGCGACCTTTCCCTCCGAGCTCAGCGAGCACCGCAGCCTGCGCCCGCAGCGGGACTGCGTGCGCGGAGTGGCTACCGGCGCCAGCGCCGAGGAACGTGCGCACCGTGAGCCACCCGTTACGGATGCCGAATCGCAATCCACCTGACAGTGGCAGTGCTCCCTCACCGGGATCCTGCAGGTCCTCGGAGCCGTCGCGCGAAATGCGACCGCTCAACTCGGCCATCAGATGGCAGTCGAGGGCCTGCGAGTGCATCAATACCCAACTCGCGGCCGGACGCACGCTGATGACCGTACTCATCGCGCTGTCGAGAACGCGGCCTACGCCAAGTTCCAGCGCAAGGCCCAAGCGCTCCAACGCCCGCCACTCGACCTCGACACTGCTCTGCCATTGTCCTGGTCCGGTTGTGCCACGTAACACCGATGCGCTGACGTCGATTTCGACCTCGCCCGCCAGTGCGCCGTCGAGGTCGGTGATGCTCTCGGTGAGCAGCGGCTCGGGCATCCTCGCGCGTACCGGGCTGGAGAGCATCGTCTGCACTTCCGCTCGCACAGGCGGACCAAGCGCCGCGAGCAGCATCGCGATTCGGGCGACGGCAACTTTCATGCTCGCTCTCTATAGGTAGCGGCGCACGCGGGACTTGTATCGCGAGTAGGGCTCGCCGAACTGCTCCTGCAAGTACCGCTCCTCGGGCAGCACAGCGGTGAAGTGCACGACGGCGAGCGCGGCCAGCGCGAGAAGCATCATCGCGGCGCGGTCACAGGCGAGGCCGATTCCGCAAGCGATCATCACCATGCTGACGTACATGGGATTGCGCGAGAACCGGTAGGGCCCGTGGAAGATCAGCTCCGGCGATGGCGTCCAAGGGCGGGGATCCTGACCCGTCTTGCGGAACAGCCCGATGGCGGAAACCCCCACACCAAGACCGGCGATGATGAGGATCCCGCCGAGCGGCAGGCGCGCTCCAAGCGGCAGGCCGAAGCGCGGCGGCAGGAAGAAGCCCGCCGCGGTCGCCGCTGCGAAGACCAGCGGCGGAGGCAACCGCACGCGGGCGCCACCCTGCCTGCTCCGCACGTCGCTCATCGTTGAGGCAGTTCTGTCGCCTCGCCCTTCTCCCGCTTCATCGGGATCAGTCTAGCAAAGCGCGGCGGCAGCGGATTAGCATGGCGGCGGCCCTTCAGCCCTGATGGGCAGACGTGCGCAGGACGAGCTGATCAGGAGGACGGAAGAGCAGGCGTGAGGGCGGGCCCGAGACGGGCCCGCGGGGAAGAGGCGTCGTACCGCAAGATGGTTCAAACCAAAGGAGGAGTCATCCCATGAGGAAGTTGATCCAGGCGTTCCTGGCCGCCGCCATGGCGGTCGCGGCGTTCTCGGCGCCTGCCGCCGACAAGGTGGACGCGAGCAAAAAGCTGACGGTGGGTTTCCCCCAGATCGACGAAAACCAGCCGTGGCGCACCGCCGAGTCCGACTCGTTCAAGAGCGAGGCCGCCAACAACAACATCGACCTGAAGTACGTGAACGCGGAGGACAGCCAGGCCAACCAGATCAAGGCCCTTCGCTCGTTCATCGCCCAAGGCGTCGACGCCATCATCCTTCCGCCCCGGGTCGAGACGGGCTGGGATCCGGTCCTCAAGGAGGCCAAGGCCGCAAAGATCCCGGTCATCCTGGTGGACCGCGGCATCAAGACCGCCGACCCCTCGCTCTACGTGACCCTGCTCGCCTCCGACTTCGTCTTCGAGGGTGAGCAGGCGGCCAAATGGCTCGCCAAGGCCACCAACGGCAAGGCCAACATCGTGGAACTGCAAGGCAGCACCGGCGCCGCGCCCGCCATCGACCGGAAGAAGGGTTTCGAGAAGGGGATCTCGGCCCATCCCGGGATGAAGATCATCAAGTCCCAGGATGGCAACTGGACGCCCGCGGGCGGCAAGGAGCTGATGGAGGCGTTCCTCAAGGCCGAGGGGAAGAAGATCAACGCCGTGTTCGCGCACAATGACGGCATGGCCCTGGGCGCCATCCAGGCCATCGAAGAAGCGGGCCTGAAGC
>VBKQ01000081.1 GCA_005879505.1 Deltaproteobacteria bacterium | reverse complement strand
CACCAGGCGCCGATGGCGCTGCAGCGGCTCAAGGACCAGGGCGGCTTCAACGGAGACCGCATCGAATCGTGCGCCATGCCCACGGTCTTCGCGAGCGGATCGGACTGGCTGCGAACGGTCGTGGAGAAGAGCGATCTCGCGGAAGGCAACCTGGCGGGCACGCGCATTCGCGAGACCACCTTCGCCCACACGGCGCTGCGCAAGGCCCGGCTGCGGGCCGCGCGCCTCGAGCGGGTGGAGCTCTATTTCTGCGATCTGAACGAGATCGATGCCGCGCAATTGAGCGGACGGCGGCTGAAGATCCACGGCTGCGAGGCGATGAACGCGATCTTCTCCGGCGCCAGCCTTTCGGTCGCGCGCTTCGAAGACACCAAGCTGTACAGGGCGAAGTTCGACGGGGCGCTGATCGTGCGCACTGTCTTTGCCGACGCGCGCTTGGGCGCCACCTCGATGGAGAAGGCGGATTTCTCCGGCGCCAGGCTCATCGACGTCTCGATGCGCGGCGCCAATCTGATGGCCGCCTCCTTCGCGCGCGCGATGCTGATCGGCGTCGATCTGCGCGATGCCGCGCTCGCCGGGGCCGATTTCTCCGGCGCAACGACGATCGGGTGCCACCTGCCGGCGGAGTTCGGATCATGAGCGGCGAACGCCTCGACATGGATCCCGCCGCGCAGGTCGCCGCCGAGCTGCGCGCGCGGCTGCGCTCGATGGGAAGCGACGAGCTGGTCGAGCTGTGCGCTCAGCTGCTTTCCACGTACGTGATGGAGGGGGTGCTGCCGCTTTCGCGGGCTGCAGAGAGCACGGATCTCGCGTCCGACGCGGCCGGCGAGGAGTCGTTCGCGCAGATGCTGAAACGGCTGAAGGCGGCGAGGAAAGACCCGGTGCTTGACCGCTTCATCATCGACGGCGAGAACATCTCGGTCCGGATCGAGGGACAGGGAGTCCTTCCCCTGACCGAGTACCGCCGCCCGGTCGGACTGCCAGCAGCGGGACCGGGAGTCTCGGTGCAGGTCATTCCGCGGAGAGAAGGCGCGCCGGGCGCGGCGGGGAGCGTCTACAACCGGTCGCTCTATCATCCGGAAGCGCCCACTCCGGTCCGCGGGGCGCCGCAGCAGGCGCAGCAACCTGCTGCACCACCTGCTCCGGCGGTGCCTTCACAGCAGCAGCCAGCGGTGCAGCAGAAGAAGCCGGAAGAGCCGCGGAGCGATCGGTTCTCGCTCATCGAGTTGGAGTGATCGACGGCAGGCGGTCCAGCTATCTCGGCGTGCGCACAGCCTCGGTCTGCTTCTGCGCCACCACCGGCTGCTTGCGGTGCACCACCAGGGTCCGCTGCGCCTGCAGATCGTCGTCCTCGCGCGCGATGATCACCACCGTGCTGTTCCCCGGCTTCAGCGGCAGCTCCGTCTGGAAGTCGAGCTGCACGGGCGCTCCCGTGGCCGGCTGTCCCGGCTTGCGCGCGGTGCGGAAGAACACCTTCCGGTAGTCGTTCTCGTGCTGGATGAAGATCTGCAGATCGCGCATCCCGTTCACGTCGCTGGCGCTGCCCGACAGGGTCAGGTGGTCCTGGTCCGTCTCCACTCCGCCGCGTGAGGTATCCACGTTGCCGAGCCGGATCGCCGGGGCCTCGCTCTGCATCACCTGCGCCACGGTCTTGAGATTCGGCTTCGCGGCCGGCGTCTCCTTGCCCGCGGCGAGAGGCAAGAAGCCCATCCGGCCCTTCTCCCACTCGACGCGCCAGAAGAGTCCTGCCTTGCCATGCACCGAAAGCACGGCTCCCTTCTTCACGGTGGCGAGCTTCGCACCCGATTCCTGCGCCGTGGCGAGGATGGCCGTATCCACCTGGACGCGCACCGGCTGCTGCGCGGCCGCGAGCGGGATCGGCGGCGCCGCGGGAAGCAGCAGCTTGTCCCGCTGCGCCTCGTACAGCTCCTTGTCGCCGACCTCCAGCCGGACGGGAACCGTATCCTCGAGAGGTTTCTTCACTTCCAGGACGAAGGTGGCGCTCTTCGTCTCGCCGGGCTTGAGAGGCCCGAGCTTGGTGCGGCCCTTCTTCACGTTGATGCGATCTTCGGACAGGTTGCGCAGCGCCGCGTAGGCGTCGAAGGCGGTGCCGGTGCCGACGTTCTTCACGTCGACGATGATCTCGGCGGTCTCGCCCTTCTCGCCCTTGTGCAAGAGCCCGTCAGTGCCGACGATCTGGTAGCTCCAGGCGAAGGCGGGCCGGGGCAACTCGGCGATGTCGGTCTCCGCCCGCGCTTCCTCGAGCTGATCGCCGGTATCGTCCTCCCACTTGAGGGTGACGTCGTCGCGCCGCGAAGGCATGTAGCGCGGGATCTTGATGGGGACTGTCCAGGTGCGCTTCTCGCCCGGCTGGAGCTGACCGAAGACGAACTCGCGCCGGTCGAGCACCGCGTTGTCGCTCTTGGTGTAGGCGCGCAACCGCGAAAGAGTGGTGGTGCCGCTGTTGTGGGCGGTCACCGTCATCTCCATGGTGCCGCCGGCCTGGGTGCGCGGCGCGCGGATTTCGGCCTGCACCCGCGCCGCCTGGACCTTGGGAGCGTTGGCGGCCTGCGCGGACCAGTTCAGGCCCATGGCCTCGAGCGCCCGGCGCACCTTCTCCTGCTCCGCGCCGCGCCGCTGCTCGACGAAGGGCTTCGCCTGCTGCAGCTGTTGCCTGCGATCGGTCGAGCTCGCGTGCAGCAGGAGGTCGCGGCAGAACTCGATCTGGTAATCGACCACTACGCCGTCCTCGTCGGAGGGATCGTCGTCGTCCTCCTCGGGCGCCTGGCCGGCCTCGATCAACTCGCGGTTCTTGCGCTCCTTGGCGGTCTCTTCCTTCACGAATCGGAGCGTCTCGAAGGGTTTCTGCTGCACGCGCTCGCGGCCTGCCTTGGCCTGCTCTTCGTCCCGGGCGAAGCCGTTGAAGAAGTGCTTGTCGTAGTCCGCCTCGCGGAACGTCTTCGGCGGCGCGAAAAGATCGATCCGATCCTTGAGGATCCGTGCCGGCACCAGCTCGATGTCCGGCACGATGCCGACTTCCTGGATGGAGACGTCGCCCGGCGTCAGGTACTGCGCGATGGTCAGCTTGAGGGCGCTCTCGTCGCCCGTCTCCCGGTCCTTGAAGTCGTAGAGGACCTGCACCGAGCCCTTGCCGAAGCTCTGCCGTCCCACGATCACGGCGCGGTTCAGGTTCTTCAGCGCCCCGGCCACGATCTCCGAGGCGGAAGCGCTCTCGCTGCTGATGAGGACGGCCATGGGGAACTCGCGCTCCCCGCCGTCGGCGCGCGCCAGCTTGGGCTCGCGCAGCGTGCCGTTCACTCCGACGGTGGTGACGATGGTCCCTTCTTCGACGAAGGCGTCGCTCACCTGGATGGCCTGCTCGAGCAAGCCGCCCGGGTTGCCGCGCATGTCGAGCACCAGCCCGCGCAGCGATCCGCCGTTCTGCTGCTTCATCGACCGGATGGCGGCTATCATGTCGCGGGTGGTAGTCCCGGAAAACCCGCTCAGGCGCACGTAGCCGACGCCGTTGTCGAGCAGCTTGGAGACCACGGTCTCGTAGGTGACCAGCGCACGGGTGAGATCGAGGCGCTTCGGCTCTGCGCCCTTGTGCGCCACCCAGATGCTCACCTTGGTGCCCGGCTTGCCGCGCATGCGATCGACCGCCTCTTGCAGCTCCATGCTGACGGTGGAGTCGTTGTCGATCTGGGTGATGACGTCGCCCTTCTTCACCCCGCCCTTCCAGGCCGGCGTGTTCTTCAGGACCTTGCGGACGGTGAGCTTGTCCTCGATCATCGAGATCACGAAGCCGAGGCCGCCGAACTCGCCGCGGGTCTGGACCTTCATCTCCTTGTAGACGTCCGGCTTGAGCAGCCAGGAGTGCGGATCGAGCGTGGAGAGCATGCCGTTGATGGCGGCGTACTCGATCTCGCGCTGGTCGGACTGGGTGACGAGGTTGTCGCGAACGAAGCTGAAGACCTCGTGCATCTTCAGCGGGATCTGCCAGATGGAGTCGATGTCGCGGTAGTCGAATTCCCGGGTTGCGTTCCCCACCGTCACCCGCACGTGATTCTCGGGGATGCTCGCGTTGGCATGGCCGCAGCCCGCCGCCTGCGCGCGGTTCGTTTCCAGGATACCGCCCTGCTGCGCAGCGTTGGCCGGGCCGCTCATCGCCGTCCCCGGCTCGCGATTGACGGCGCGGTCATCGCAGGGCGGCCCGCCCACCTCGACCATCACCTCGGCGACCTGCCGCTCCACCGCTTCCAGCGCCGCGGTGAACATCTCCTTGGGGTTGATCCGGCTGGGATCGACGTAGTTGTCCTTGATCTGGACGATGGTCTTGCGGAAGACGTCCAGACTGGCCAGGTCGTAGTTCTTGTCCTTCTGTGGATCGACGGCGGCTTGCGCCTCGCGTGCCCTCAGTGGGCCGCGGTCGCTAGAGAGTGCAAGCAGCGCTGCGGCGATCGCGGCGGGGGCGAACAGGGCGAGGCGAGCGGTCTTTCGCATGGTCGGCGGCTCTTTCGGCAGGCGGGCTACAGAAGAGGATAGCCAGCACGCTTCCTGCCAACAAGAACGCGCCGGGTCAGAGTTCTTTAAACAGGCTGAAGTCCGCCGGCATGCCGAACTGCTCACCGGCGAACCACCGCGTATCCTTTGCCCTTGAGGGCGGCGATCAGCGCCTCGATGTGGCCGGGCCCCCGGGTCTCGAGCGTCAGGTCGATCTCGGTATCGCCGATGGCTCCCTGCAAAAACGCCCTATTATGATGCACTTCGAGGACGTTCGCCCGCTCGGCGGCAACCGTCGCGAGCACCCCGGCCAGCATGCCTGGCCGGTCGGGAACGCGAACCGCGACCATCACCCGCCGGCCTTCGACGACCAGACCGCGCTCGATGATCCGGGCGATGAGGTTGGGATCGATGTTGCCCCCCGAGATGGCGCATACGACGTTGGTCGCCGGCTGGAGGCCGCCGATCTTGTGCTGCAGCAGCGCCGCGGCGGGAGCGGCGCCCGCCCCCTCGGCGACCGTCTTCTCACGCTCGATCAGCGCCAGGATCGCGTTCGCCACCTCCTCGTCGTCGACGCCGACGATCTCGTCCACGTACTTGCGGAAGAGCGGGATCGTCTTCTCCCCGGCGCGCTTGACCGCGATGCCGTCCGCCAGCGTCGTCGCGTTGGGAATGACGATCGGTCCGCCCGCATCGAGGGCGGCGCGCATCTTCGGCAGATGCGAGGACTCGACGCCGACGACGCGCACGGAAGGCCTGAGCGACTTCATGGCCAGCGCCATTCCGCCCAGCCAGCCGCCGCCGCCGATGGAGGCGACCAGCACTTCCACGTCGGGGACCTGCTCGAGGATCTCCAGCGCGCAAGTCCCTTGGCCGGCGATGATCGCATCATCGTCGAAGGCGTGGATGAAGACGTAGCCCTTCTCTTCCTGCAGCCGGCGCGCCTCCGCGTACGCGTCGTCGTAGTTGTTCCCGCAGAGGACGATCGCGGCGCCGAACTTGCGCGTCGCCTCCACCTTGCTGAGGGGAGCGGTCTCGGGCATCACGATGGTCGCCTGGATTCCCAGGCGCTGGGCGTTGAAGGCGACCGCCTGGGCGTGGTTGCCCGCGCTCGCTGCCACCACACCGCGCTTGCGCTCCTCCGGCGCGAGCAGGGAGAACTTGTTGGCCGCCCCGCGTTCCTTGAACGAGCCGGTGCGATGCAGGTTCTCCAGCTTGAAATGGATCCGCGCGCCGCAAAGCTCACTGAACGGCTCGGAGAGCGGACATGGAGTCACGCCGACGAGGCCGCGGATGCGCTCGCGCGCGGCGAGCACGTCCTGCAGGGTGAGCATGGCGCGGCAGGGTGACCGGGCCGGTCCTTCCGGTCAAGTTGTCATGTGGGATGAAGGAGCATTCGCCATGGGTTGTGCAAGTAGCCGCAAAGACTCAGTTTGGCGGCTGGGGGTCCGGATGGCAGGCAAGGCGAGCGTGAGAGTGGTCGACAGGCTGGCAGTGGTCGACGAGACCCAAGCGGATCGGCAGACCATCGAGATCTACGAGCTCGTCACGCGCAAGGTGCGCGTCGGGCGCGTCCCGCTCCTCTTCAAGGCGCTCGCTGCCGAGAAGGCGCTCGGTCCCTGCTGGAACGCGCTGAGGCCGGCGATCCGGGTGCGCGCGTTCGAGGAAGCGGCTGATGACCTGCGCGCGCGAGCCGCCCGCGCGGCCGTCGACCTCGGCTGCCCGCTGATCGAGACCCAGCTGGAATGGGCCGGATACGACGTCGACGAGATCGATCAGATCCGCGGTCAGGTCGACATCTTCCATTACGTCGATGCCAAGCTGCTGATGGCGGTGACGGTGCTGGCCGAAGCGCTCTCGGGCGGTGTCGGCGGCGTCTCCAGCGGACCCCGCGCCGCGCAGCGGGTGCCACGCGGTGTGCCCCATGACATGGATCCGATCGAGCTGGTTCCGGAAGATGCGGAAGGCGCGCTCGGGAAGGTGTTCCGCAGCATCCGGACGCAGCTCGGGCTCGGCATCGTTCCGGACGACTTCCGCGCCCTGGGCCGCTGGCCGAAGTACCTGGAGCTGGCATGGTCTGACGCGCGCAAGCGCGACGGCGAAGCACAGGCTCGTATCGCCCTGAACGAGATCGGCGGGTCGGCGGACGATGCGGCGCGGCAGCTGCCAGTGCGCGCGGAGATCACTGCCGAGGCGCTGCGGGCAGCTGGAGCGGATCTCGCGCGCGTGCGCGCGCTGCTGCAGCGGTTCCGCCGCACGCTGCCCGGGCTGGTCCTCGATCTGGCGCTGTTCAAAGTGCAGCTCGACGGAGCCGAAGCGGCCCGCGAGAGCCCGTTTCCGATCCGCTGGAAGTACATCTCCTCGGACGAGTACACGACGGTCGGGCTGGACGAGCCCGTCAAGCTGCGTGCCGGAGATCCGAAGGACCTGGACGAGGCGGAGGAGCGCCCGCACCGGCCGCACTGAGCCCGGGGAAAGAGAGCACGTGGCCGACCAAGCGACTTGTGGCAAGGGCCTCGCGGAGAATGCGGCGCTCCCTGCGAAGCTGGCGGAGCTGATCACATCTGTTGCCGAAGTCCTCGAGCTTCACATGAGGGCACTCGATCGGAAGGATCCCGCGGCCGCAAGGGAATACGAGGCATACGCGACGCTCGTGAAGGAGCACCGCGCGATCGGAGCGCAGCTTCAGGCAACCGCCCAGCGGATGGCCGGGTACCGCGATCTGCCGATGGGCCGGCATGATGAGAAAGTGATGTCGGACCCGAAGGCGTTTGCGGCGTTCGAGAGATTCGTGTCGATCGGGCAAGAGCTGGTGGAGCTGCTGAATCGGACCGCCGAGCGGGACGACAAAATCCTCGCGGCGATGCGCGCTCAGACGACGGCGCGGAAGTAGCCTGCCTCCGTCCAGCCGGAGTCTTGACCAGGGCAATGCCTCAGCGTACCTGGGCGACCTTGCCGCCGAACAGGCGGTCCACGGCGGCGAGCAGGTCGTCGGAAGGCGCCACCCTCAAGCTCTTGATGGCGATCTTCGTTTCGGATGCGCCTGGAAGAACGATGCTGAGCGACGTGGCGCACGAGCCTGGGAACTTCCCGAACAGCGACTTCAGCTCCGCGAGCTTCTCGGAAGTGGCTTGCTCCGCCGAGAGCTTCAGCTCGACCCGCGTCGCCTTCGCCGCCCGCACGTCGGTGAGGCGCGACACCTCGTCCACCTTGATCTCCGGCGACGGCTCGGCGGCGTCCTGCTGCTGCGCTTCGTTGCCGAACTTCTCCGCCATCCGCACCACGCCGCGCACCAGCACCGGCTCGTCGGCCTTGAGGAGCGATTCGTACTTCTGGACGATGTCTTCGTAGATGACGAGATCGCGCGCGCCGGTCAGGTCTTCCAGCATCGCAAAGGCGATCTTCTTGCCGGTCTTCGTCAGCCGCTCGCGCCAGCCCTGCACGATCCCGGCCACCGCCACCTTCTCGAATCCGCGCGCGGTCGCGAGCGAGGAGCAGGTATGCGTGGCGAACCGCTTCACGTCCTCGGCGTAGCGCGCCAGCGGATGTCCGGTGATGTAGAAGCCCAAGGCCTGCTTCTCCAATGCCAGGCGCTCGCGCTCGCTCCACTCCTCCTTGCCGGAGACGCGCTCCTCCGGCGGCTCGTCCGCCGCCTTCGCGCCGCCGCCGAAGAGGCCGAACTGCCCCGACTCACGATCCTTCTGTGCGGAGGCACCCTGCTGTAACGCGGCCTCGATGCACTCGAACAGCGCCCTCCGCGGCTTGCCGGTGAAATCGAAGGCGCCGGCGGTCACCAGCGCCTCGACCACCTTCTTGTTGATCCTGCGGGTATCGATGCGGGCGCAGAAGTCGAACAAGCCCGCGAACGGCTTTTTGCGCGCGGCCAGGATCGCCTCGATCGCGTTCTCTCCCACGCCTCTGATCGCACCGAGTCCGAACCGGATGAGGAACCTTCCGGGATTTTTCGGATCGGGGCCCACGCCGAAGGCAAGGTCAGACTCGTTGACGTCCGGCGGCAGCACGGTGATGCCGTCCGCGCGCGCCCCGGCAATGTGCGGCACCACCTTGTCCGTGTTGTCCTTTTCGGAGGTGAGCAGCGGAAGTTGTGGTCGCCTTCCACCGTGAGGTCGAACGTTTCCTGTTCGCCGCGCGGTTCGACGGAGACGATGCGATCCCAGAAGATGTCCGAAGCTGCGAGCTCTGCCAGCCTCTTTGACTCCAGCGTTTGTGCGAGCTGAGCGATCGTAGAACGCCGGAAACCGCGCTTGACAGCGCTGCCATTGCCCGTGAGCGCGCGCGCACACAAACCGCTCTTCCGTTCGAGCTCCGACCAGGTCCACCCTCGTTCGCGACGCGCTTCCGCAACCCAGCGCCTCACCTCCGAAGGGATGGTGTCCTTGCTCGTCTCGCGAGCAACGCTCGCGACGTAGTTGCGCAGTTGCTGAACCTGTACCTCACGACCGATGCAGTGAGGTGCGACGCGAGCGAGAAAACGTTCGCTGCTTCCGTCACCAATCACGTGCACCGTCCAGCCCGGACGTTCGCTGCCTCGATACTTGAACAGCTTTCGGTGCACTCCACTCGGAATCCCGAGTCTCAGAAGCAGCGCCTGAACATCCTTCGCAAGTTGCTCGGAGGACGTCGCGTAAAAGGGAACGTGATTGTTGCCCGCGCCCGCGATGAATCCGTCTCCTGCCCAAAGACGGCCGAGAAAGAGCTCCAGATCTTCATCGCAAAGTTCGAAGACGCACTCCGGGACCTTCTTCTCCGTTGCGGTCAGTCCCAGGATTCCGAGCGACTGTGCCCACTCGAACGCTCCGGACCGTACCGGACGTGCCGCCAGAGCGGCGTTCCCGTCGATGCGCCGCGGCGCGCCACGACGACCGGTGTTCACGCAGACTACGATACCGTTGTTCGCTCGCGTATAAACGCGCGCAACGGAATCAGGAAACTGACTCGCTGCGCGCGCGAAGTCGTCGATCAGTGACTCTCGATTGTTGTAGAAATAGAGGCTGGTCGGATGACATGTGTTGCCTTCAGAAAGGAGCCCTGCAAGGCAAATCAACTCGTGTCGCGGCCATCGCTCGGCTGCTTCCGTGCGGAGATGTCGTGGCGCCGCTATGTGTTCCCCAACCCTCAACTCTCCCAATTGCTTCCATCCGCTGAGCACTCGGAGCGGGTGATTCGCCGTCGCTACGATCCGATGTCCTAGCGCCGTCCTGATCTCGAAAACTGGCTTTCCTCCGTTCGAGACCACGTCAACGACGCGGCGCGGTCTGAGCCTTCCATCGTCTCCCAATGCATGGATGTGAAACGGCCGGGAGTGTTCGAACAACTCTCGAACGGTTGTCCGCCGCCCTGAAATAGCGTCGCAAATTCGCGCACTTCCAACTATACACTTGTTGAAGCCATACTCTGCGAACTTCTCCATCAAATCGAAAATCTCGTTCGCGACTCTTTCTGCGACTCCCCGCACCTTGCATCCCGCCAAGAACCCGCCGCGCTCCTGAGCCATCACTTCGGCCTTCTTTTTTCCCATCGCACGGCGCAGCAAATCCGCGCGCCCGAGCGAATACCCCGCGAGCTCTTGCGCGATCTGCATCACCTGCTCCTGGTAGACGATCACCCCGTACGTATCCTTGAGGATCGGCTCCAGCAGCGGATGCAGATAAGCCACTCGCTCGCGCCCGTGCTTGCGGTTGATGAAGACGTCCACCATCCCGCTGTCCAGCGGCCCCGGCCGGTACAGCGCGCCCGCGGCGATGATGTCCTCGAAGACGCTGGGCTTGAGCTTCTTCACCATCTCGGTGAAGCCCGAGGACTCCATCTGGAAGATGCCGGCCGTGTCGCCGCTGGAGATCAGCTGGTAGGTCTTCCTGTCGTCGAGCGGCAAGAGGGCGATGTCGAGTTGTTCCTCCGGCTTCTTGCCGCGGTTGATCAACTTGACCGCGTTGCTGATCACGGTCAGCGTCGTCAGCCCGAGGAAGTCGAACTTGACGAGTCCGGCGAGCTCCACCTCGTCCTTCGCGAACTGCGTGACCAACTCACCGTTCTGGCCGCGGCAGAGCGGCACGTACTCCCAGAGCGGTTTCTCTCCGATGACGACGCCGGCGGCGTGCATGCCGGTCGATCGCGTCAGCCCCTCCAGGGCGCGGGCGTACTCGATGATCGCCTTGAAGACCGGCTTCTGTTCCTGGATCTGCCTGAGCTTGGGCTCGGCCTCCAGCGCCTTCTCGATGGTCGCCGGATGCCCTTCGATCAAGGTGGGGATATTGCGCGTCAGCTCGTTCACCTCGGCGAACGGCACGCCCATCACCCGCGCGACGTCCTTGATGGCGCTCTTCGCCGACAGGGCGCCGTAGGTGATGATCTGGGCGACGTTCTCCTTGCCGTACTTCGCCGTGACGTAGTCGATCACCTCGCTCCGGCGATCCTGGCAGAAGTCGATGTCGAAGTCCGGCATCGACACGCGCTCGGGATTGAGGAATCGCTCGAAGAGCAGATGGTAGGGAATGGGATCGATGTCGGTGACGCGCAGCGAATACGCCACCAGCGAGCCCGCGCCCGAGCCGCGCCCGGGCCCCACCGGGATTCCGTTGCGCTTCGCCCAGTTGATGAAGTCCTGGACGATGAGGAAGTAGCCCGAGAACTTCATGTTGACGATCACCGACAGCTCGCGCTCGAGACGCTCGCGATAGAGGTCCGCGTCGATCCGCCGTCCGGTGCGCGCGATCTCCGCGAAGCGCTCATCGAGCCCTTCGCGGGCCCTCTTCTGCAGATAGCTGTCCAGGGTCTCGCCGTCCGGCACCTGGAACTTCGGCAGGTACTTGTCCTTGAAGCTCAGGTCGACGTTGCACTGCTCGGCGATGACCCATGAGTTTTGCACCGCCTCCCGCCACTCCGCGCCCACCCCGGTGGTCGCCTCCAGCGCCGCGTACATTTCTCCGGGCGACTTGATGTACAGCTCCTCGGTGTCGTGCCGCAGGCGCTTGGGATCGTCGAACGTGCGCCCCGAGGCGATGGCCATCAGCACTTCGTGCGCCTTCGCGTCCTCGCGCTTCACGTAGTGGCTGTCGGCGGTGGCGACCAGGGGGAGGCCCTCCTCCCGGGCCAGCTCGCACATCCCGTGGTTGACCGGGAGCTGCTCCTTGAGCGCGTTGCTCTGGATCTCCAGATAGAGCCGATCGCCGAAGATCGACTTGAGATCCCGCACCTCGCGGCGCGCCTCGTCCATGTCGCCGCGGCGGACCGCGCGCGGCACCGCACCCGCCATGCAGGCGGTGAGCGCGATCAATCCCTCGCTGTGCGCCTTGAGCAGGGGCTTGTCGACGCGCGGGTCGTAATAGAAGCCGTCGGTGAACGCCTTGGTGCTCAGATAGCGGAGGTTGCGGTAGCCGATGTCGTTTTGCGCCAGCAGTACGAGGTGGTTGCCGACCCGTTGGCTCTTGTCTCCCATCCCTTTCTCGCCCGCGACGTAGGCCTCGAAGCCGATGATGGGCTTGATGCCGTGCTTCTTCGCTTCCTGATAGAAATTGACCACGCCAAACATGTTTCCGTGGTCGGTGACGGCGACGGCCTTCATCCCCGTCTCCTCGCAGGATCTCATCAGATCGGGCAGGCGGATGGCACCGTCGAGCAGGCTGTAGAGCGTGTGCAGATGGAGATGGGCGAATTCGGCCGGCATCGCGGCCACTGTAGCGCGCCCGGCTGACGTCGCGGGCAGGAAAACGCTACCCGCCGGGAAACAGATCGCGCAAGGCCACGTTCACTTCCTCGAAGCGGAAGCGGAAGCCGGAGTCGAGAAGCTTCTTGGGCACCGCGCGCTGCCCTTCGAGAAGCGCGGAGGCGAATTCACCGAGCAGGATCTTCAGCGGCGCAGCGGGGACCGGCGCCCAGGAGGGACGGTGCAGCGCGTGCCCCAGCGCCTTCGCGAACTCTTTCATGGTGACGATCCCCGGAGCCGCGAGGTTCACGGGGCCGGTCATCTCATGATCGATGCACCAGAGGATCGCGGCCACCTCGTCGGCGATGTGGATCCAGGGGAACCACTGCTTCCCGCTCCCGATCGGCCCGCCGACGAATGCCTTGAAGGGCGGCAGCATCTTCCCCAGCGCGCCGCCCTTCGCGCTGAGCACGATCCCGGTCCGGACCTGGACGGCGCGCACGGGGGCGCGCTGGGCTTCCGCCTCCCACTGCCGGCTCAGGTTGGCGAGGAAATCCGAGCCGGGCGCGGCATTCTCATCGAGGACCTCATCACCCCGGCCGCCGTAGTAACCGACGGCGCTGGCGTTCACCAGCACTCGCGGCTTGCGCTTCGCAGCGCGGATGGCGTCGACCAGGGCGCGCGTGGAGAGCACGCGGCTGTCCTC
>VBKQ01000455.1 GCA_005879505.1 Deltaproteobacteria bacterium | reverse complement strand
CCGCCGCCTCCTTCATCGCGGCGATGACGGGAGTCTACTTCTGGTTCCCGAAGATCTTCGGTAGGAAGCTCGACGAGCGGCTGGGGAAGGCGCACTTCTGGTTCACCTTCGTCGGGATCACGCTCGTCTTCGGGGGCCAGCTCCTCGCGGGCTACGCCGGCCAGCAGCGCCGCCTGTTCGATCCGTTCCAGTACACCTTCATCCAGGGGCTCCGGGGACTGAACCGGTGGACGAGCTTCTTCGCCTTCGCGCTCTTCGCCGGCCAGTTCATCTTCGTCTGGAACTTCTTCAGGACGCTCTTCGGCAAGGCGGTTCGCGCGGGCGAGAACCCCTGGCAGGTGACGACGCTCGAGTGGACGGCGACGGGGTCGCCGCCGCCGTTCCACAACTTCGACCGCATCCCGGAGGTCGTACGCGGGCCGCACGAGTTCTCGAATCCGGAAGTGCGGCGCCTCACCGGCCGCGACTTCGCCGGGCAGTCGGAGGTGCTGCCGGACAGCGCCGGGCCCGCGCTGGCCGCGGTGAGGGGTTGAGACGTGCCGGGCACGAACCTCCGCCGCGACACCCTCGCGGAAACAGTGCCGGAGGTCCCCAACCTCCACCGGTACCGTCTCCGCCGGACCGAGGGAGAGGTCACTTCCTACGTCGGGATGATCATCTTCCTCGGCTCCTGGGCCATGATGTTCGCGGCGCTCTTCTTCGCCTACGCGGTGGTGCGGCTGCGCGCCCCGATGTGGCCTCCGCCCGATCAGCCGGCGCTGCCGATCCTCGTCCCGGGATTGAATACGGTGGTGATCGCCGCGTCGAGCGGCGCGGTCATGCTCGCCGTCCACGCGCAGGCGCTTGGGCGACACCGGCGGGCTTCGATCTGGCTTGGCGTGGCCGCCGGTCTCGGCGCGCTCTTCCTCGGACTCCAGATCCTGGTCTGGGTGGGGGTCTGGCGCGCCGGGCTACTGCCGAGCGGCGGCCCATACCCATCGGCCTTCTACGCCCTCACGGCCTTTCATGCGCTGCACGTCCTCGTCGGGCTCGCGGCGCTCGGGGTGCTCGCCATCCACGCGCGGCCGCCGCGAGGGACGACGCGGAGCGCCGTGCGGCTCTGGGGAATGTTCTGGCACTTCGTCGGCGCCGTCTGGCTTGCGCTGTACGTCGCGGTCTATCTGGTCTGACCGCGGGAGGATCGGACATGTCACGCAGGACCCTCCTCCTCGTCCTCGTTTCTGCGGCCGCCCTCGCCGCCGGCTGCAAGGGGTACCGCACGGAGGGGTTCAAGGCGCCGATGAAGCTGGGCGGGAAGACCATCCCCGCCTCCGTGCTCACGGACGGTCAGGTCGCCTATGTCCTCCACTGCCGGGCTTGCCACGGCGACAAGGGCGACGGAAAGGGACCCGCCGCGGCCGGCGTCCGGCCTCCGCCGCGCGACTTCACCCTCGGGTCTTTCAAGTTCGGCGCCGTTCCCGGCGGCACGCTGCCGAATGATGACGACTTCGTGCGCATCGTCCGCTTCGGCCTGCACGGGACCGCGATGCGTGCCTGGGACGGCGT
>VBKQ01000080.1 GCA_005879505.1 Deltaproteobacteria bacterium | reverse complement strand
AGATCCGCCAGCCAAGCTGCATCACCGACAGCGTGTGCTCGCAGAGCCCGCCGGCATGTGCGTGGTGGATGCTCTTCGCGGCGGGGGCGCGCAGGAAGGCCGGCGCGAGCGCGGGATCATCGAGGAACCCGAACAGGAGCGCGCGGACATGAGCGTTGCGCACCCGGGCTGACAACGCGCGGATCTGCTCGAAGATCGCCTCCACGGTCATGCGCGCCGATGTATCACACCCCCCCGACTTCGTGGCCGGCCCATTGACCACCGACCGCGTGCATCGTACGGGTCGCCGCGTGAAGACCATCTGGATCCTCGCGACGATCGCCGTCGCCTGCGTGAAGCAGACGCAGCCGCCGCCTTCCGATCAGCTGCCGCCCGGCACGCGGGCCGCGGTCCTGCAGCACCACAACGACGCGGCGCGAAGCGGCGTTTACGTCGACCCGGCGCTGACGCGGACCGCGGTTCGCGGCCTGCGCCAGGACAGCAGCTTCAACGCGCCGCTCCAGGGTTCCGTCTATGCGCAGCCGCTGTACTGGGACGGCGGAGACGGCGGGCAGGACCTCCTGATCGTCGCCACCCAGCGCAACGAGATCATCGCATTCGATCCGCTCACCGGTTCGAGACGATGGGCGCGCACGCTGGCCCCGGCCGCCTCGCAGTCGGAGCTGCCCTGCGGCAACATCGATCCGCTCGGGATCACGGGCACGCCGATCATCGATCCCGGGCGCAGGCTGCTGTTCGTCGATGCGATGACGGCCGGAGGGCACCACCGGGTGTTCGCCGTCTCGCTCCTGGACGGGAGCATCTCGGGGACGCCGGTCGATCTCGATTCTTCCGTGCCGGGTTTCAGCTCCGTGGTCCAGAACCAGCGCGGGGCGCTGGCCCTCCAGGCCGGCATCCTCTACGTCCCCTACAGCGGACATTACGGCGATTGCGGCGACTACGCGGGTTGGGTGGTGGGAATCGACACCAGTGGCGCCCTGCCTGCGGCGGTCTACCGCACCGGCCATGGCGGGGGAATCTGGGCGATGTCAGGCGTCGCCACGATGGACGGATCCTTGTTCATCGCCACCGGCAATACCATCGGGCTCACGAGCTGGAACGGAGGCGAGGCGATCCTCAAGCTCGCTCCGGGGCCGTCGTTCTCGGGCGCACCCGCGGACTACTACGCGCCGGCGAACTGGACGGATCTCGACGCGGGCGATACCGACGTCGGCACCGCGGGTGCGCTCCCCTTCGACATCGGGGGGTCGCATTTCGTCGCCACGCTCGGCAAGGACGGCAGGTTGCACCTGGCGAACCGCGACAATCTGGGCGGGGTCGGGGGCGGCTTGATCGCGCCCCAGGTGGCGAACGGCGTGGTGATCACCGCGCCGAGCGTGATCGCGACGCCCTCCGGAACGATCCTCGCGTTTCCCGCTCGCGGGATCGGGTGCTCCGGAGCGAACGGACTCGTCGCCATGCGCATCACGCCGGGATCGCCTCCCGCCGCCGCGACCGCGTGGTGCGCCGGCGTGAGCGGCAACGGCTCGACGATGGCAACCACCACCGGCTCGGGAGCGGAATCGGTGGTCTGGGTCGTGGGAGCGCGAGGTGACAACCAGCTGCACGCGGTGAATGCGGAGACCGGCGAGGTCCTCTATGCCAGCGCGTCGCTCGGGAGCGTCGAGAAGTTCAACGCACCGATCGCCGCCAAGGGCCGGATCTACGTCGCCGGCACTTCGGCGGTGTATGCGTTCACGGTGCGGTAGCCCGATCACGTCGCCGTCGCCGTGCACGTCTCTCGGTTGCTAGGCCTCTTCTTCTTCTTCGGCGACCGCCTTCGCGCCGGCGGCCCTCTTCGCCGCGAGCTTCGCCTTCTCCGCCGCTTCCGCTTCGAGCTCCGCCTGCGGCCGGGGTTCGATGGTGTAGTCGCTGATCTTGCCTTGCGCCTTGAGCGCCTTGAGACCGGCGTCCATTGCCAGCCAGCGCGTCTTCGCGCGCAGCTTGATCATCAAGGGCGCCGCAGGACGCCTGATCAGGGACACCGGGTCGTACTCGCCGGAGAGGATGCTGACGCTCCAGTTGGACTCGAGATCCGAGTCGACGCGGACGTCGCACTCCCTCCCTTCCCAGATCGCCTTCGTCGGCATGCGCCGTGTCTACCACAGCCCTCAGCGCGGGACCGCGTGCGCCGCGCCCGGCGGCAGGAGGCCGGACTTCTGCGCCACGGCGCCGGAGTGCGCTTGAATCCAGAGGACGCCTGCGAGCCCCAGCAGCATCAGCGCCAGCGTCAGCCAGAAGAGGCGGCGGCCGTCGCGCTTGCGGTCGACGAGCATGCCGTGGATCCACGGCAGATCGCCGGCGCGCACCCAGCGCTCCCCGCGCTGCACCAGGTCGTCGGCTGCGATCACTCCGCTGTTCCACAGCCGCAGGAACTCCTTCTGGCTCCCGATGGTGAGCTCCTCCCTGCCGCCCGTCTGCTTGACCTGCAGCTTCATGCGGCCGTCAGGTTAGGGACCACTTGGCGGTGCTGCAATCCTCGACGACGCGGCGCGGTGCGAAGCGGTTTACGCGTCCTACATGCCAAATCGTCGCAAAAGCGACTCGCGGGATTCGCACCGCGCCGCGCCATTCGACGCCGTGCGTCTTGCAAGTGGCGGAATTTGCTATACATCGCGTTCCGGCAAAGCGGTTGCAGTGCAATCCCGGACAACGCAACCCCCAAACGAGGTCTCTCGTGTCTGAGAAGCTCGTCACACCGGATGGATCGCCCCCCAGCGCCGAAGGCGCGAGCGGATCCATCCCCAGCATCGATCGCGCGGCCGGCGCGCGGATTCTCGCCAGATCCTTCTACAAGGAGCTCCGCGAGAACGGCTACACGCCGAAGCAGCTGCTGGCGCTCTCGACGGAGCTGATCGAATTGATCACGCAGGACCTGCAAGCGGAGCGCAAGGGAGCAGCGTAGTCGCGGCCGCCGAAAGCGGTTTGGTCGCGCTCGCCGAAGGCGGCATAGCGACCATGCTCGAGACTGTACACGTCGGCCGTGCGCTCGAGTGAGTCTGTCGACTCGCTTGACGCTCCCTACTTCCGAGCCTATGTGTCCCTCCCCCAGGAGGCTTGCACATGGCTCGTTTCGCCATCAACGGCTTCGGCAGGATCGGCCGCAACACCCTTCGCGCAGCGATCAAGCGCCGCGCGACCTTCGACGTCGTCCTGATCAACGACGTCGACAAGCCGAAGACGCTCGCGCATCTCTTCAAGTACGACTCCGTGCACGGAATCTTCGACGGGACGGTGGACGCGACCGAGGACGCGGTCGTCATCAACGGCAAGAAGATCGCCGTTTCGGCGAAGCGCACGCCGGCGGAGCTGGCGCACCGCGAGCACGGCGTCGACGTCGTGCTGGAGTGCTCGGGGCGGTTCACCAAGCGCGAGGACGCGGAGAAGCACCTCCAGGCCGGCGCGAAGAAGGTGATCATCTCGGCGCCGGCCAAGGGGCAGGATCTCTCCCTCTGCTACGGGATCAACCACGAGAAGTACGACCCGGCGAAGCACGCCATCATCTCCAACGCCAGCTGCACCACCAACTGCCTCGCTCCCGTCGCCAAGGTCCTGATGGACAGCTTCGGCCTCGAGCGCGGCCTGATGACCACCATCCACAGCTACACCAACGACCAGCGCATCCTCGATCTGCCGCACGAGGACCTGCGCCGCGCGCGCGCGGCGGCGCTCAGCATGATCCCGTCGTCGACCGGCGCGGCGAAGATGATCGGCGAGGTGATCCCCGAGCTGAAGGGGAAGCTGAATGGCACCTCCATCCGGGTGCCGACGCCGAACGTCTCGCTGGTGGATCTCACCGCGGAGCTCTCCAGGAAGACCACGGTGGAGGAGATCAACGCCGCGTTCAAGGCGGCCGCCGAAGGGAAGCTGAAGGGCATCCTCCAGTACAACACCGAGCCGACCGTCTCCGTCGACTACAACGGCAACCCGGCGTCTTCCATCTTCGACTCCACGCAGACCGCGGTGGGGGACGACGGCAAGTTCGTCAAGGTCTTCTCCTGGTACGACAACGAGTGGGGCTTCTCCAACCGGATGGTCGACGTGTCCCTCTTCATCGGCGGCAAGCTGTAAAGGCTGGCCGGAGATGATCCGGTCCATCGAGCAGCTCGACGTCGCCCAGAAGCGGCTCTTCATCCGCGTCGACTTCAACGTCCCGCTCGACAAGAAGACCCGCCAGGTCAAGGACGACGCGCGCATCCGGGCGGCGCTGCCGACCATCAAGTACGCGATCGGGAAGAAGGCGCGGGTGATCCTCGCCTCGCACCTCGGGCGCCCGGACGGCAAGGTGGTGCCGGAGATGTCGCTGGAGCCGGCTGGCGCTCGACTCTCCCAGCTGCTCGGCCAGGACGTCATCTTCGCCGACGACTGCGTGGGCGACGGGGTGAAGAAGCTCGTCGGCGAGCTGCGCGAGGGCCAGGTCCTCCTCCTCGAGAACCTGCGCTTCCATGCGGAGGAGGAGGCGAACGACGACGCCTTCGCCCGCGAGCTGGCGTCGCTCTGCGACGTTTACGTGGACGACGCGTTCGGAACCGTGCACCGCGCGCACGCCTCGACCGTGGGGATGGTGAAGCACGTGCCGCAGCGCGGGGCGGGCTTCCTGGTGGCGGCGGAGCTGAAGCACTTGCAGCCACTGCTCAAGGGGGCGGCGAAACCGTATCTGGCCATCCTCGGCGGGGCCAAGGTGAGCGACAAGATCAAGGTGATCGACCAGCTGATGGGCAAGGTGGACGCGCTGCTCATCGGCGGTGCGATGGCATACACCTTCCTCTCCGCGCGCGGCGTCGCGGTGGGAGCGTCGCGGGTGGAGAAGGACAAGATCGACGTCGCCAGGCGGATCCTGGAGAAAGCGGGACAGTCCCGCGTCGAGGTCATGCTGCCGCCCGATCACGTGGTCGCGAAGGAGCCCAAGGCCGGCGTGGCGACGCAGACGGTAGCGCAGATCCCCGAAGGGATGCTCGGGCTCGACATCGGACCGGTGGCGCGCGAGCAGTACCGCCAGCGGATCGTCGGCGCCAGGACCGTCTTCTGGAACGGGCCGATGGGGATGTTCGAGGTACCGGAGTTCGCGCCGGGGACCCGCGCGGTCGCCGAGGCCCTGGCGGAAGCGACGAAGAGGGGCGCGCGGACGGTGGTGGGCGGCGGCGACTCGGCGGCGGCGATCGCGGAGATGGGTCTCGCCGACAAGGTCACGCACGTCTCCACCGGGGGCGGCGCTTCCCTCGAATTCCTCGAAGGCCGGGAGCTCCCCGGCATCAAGGTACTGGACGAATGACGCGGCGTAGATTCGTTTGTGGCAACTGGAAGATGCACAAGACCAGCGCCGAGGCCGTGCAGCTGGTGCGGGAGCTGCGGGAGAAGGTGAAGACCGGGGCGCAGGTGGCCGTGGCTCCGCCGTTCACGGCGCTCGCAGCGGTGAAACAGGCGCTGCAAGGGTCCGCGATCCAGCTCTTCGCGCAGAACTGCCACCACGAGAAACAGGGCGCCTTCACCGGCGAGGTGAGCGCGCCCATGCTGGCCGAGATCGGCTGCGACGGCGTGATCCTCGGCCACAGCGAGCGCCGGCAGTACTTCGGAGAGACCGACGAGGGCGTCAGCCGCAAGCTCCGCGCCGTCCTCGAGGCGAAGCTCCATCCCATCGTCTGCGTCGGCGAGACGATCCAGGAGCGCGATTCGAACCGTACCTGGGAAGTGGTCTCCCGGCAGGTGCGCGGCGCATTGGCCGGTCTGGATGCCGATGCGATCGGCCGCTGTACCATCGCCTACGAGCCGGTCTGGGCCATCGGCACCGGAAAGACGGCGACGACCGGACAGGCGCAGGAGGTGCATGGGCAGATCCGCGGGCTCCTGCGGGAGCTCGCCGGAGCGCAGGTCGCCGCAGCGGTGCGCATCCAGTACGGCGGGTCGTGCAAGCCGGAGAATGCCGCCGACCTGCTCGGCCAGCCGGACATCGACGGCGCACTGGTCGGCGGCGCGAGCCTGAAGGCCGACGACTTTGCGCGCATCATCGCCGCTGCCTGAACCCTCCGGGTCTTGGCGATGCTGTAGTCCGATGTAGGACCTCGCCACGGCGAGGGCGCACCGTTTTCCGTTCGGAGCAAGCGGGCCCGCCGTGATTGCATCGATGCGATGCGAATCATCGCGTGTTTCCTCGCGGCCATCGCCTGCGGCGGCCCGATGCGGCCTCGCGACGTTCGCGCCTCGGCGCGCGGCGGCGCCGTCGAGGTTTCCTGGAGATCGACCGCCGTCGCATCTCGCGTGCAGCTCGCCGACCTCGACAGCGGAGCGCCGATCGGAGACCCCGTGGTCGTGCGTGGATCGCGAGCGGTGCTGCCCGGATCTGCGTCGGGCGTCTGGGTCGACGCATTACCCGGCGGACGAGCCGTCGGGGTCGTCGGCGCCGGCGACGAAGGGGGAACCGGCGCGCGCTGGCAGATCTTCGCTCCTTGGGATTTTCGCCGGGGCGCTCTCTCCGCCACGTTTCCGGATCTGGGCAGCGCGGAGCGCCTCGGGCTGCTGCTGGTGAACTACGCGGGCCCCGACGGAGCAGCGGCGGAGGTCACGATCGAGGGCGCCGCGGATGCCCCGGCGGCGCCTGCGCAATTCGCACCTGGCATGGGCGCCGCCTTCCCCGCGCTGCATGAAGTGGTCCGGGCGCGCGAGGCGGCGCTCGCGCTCGAGGCGCCCGCGCCGACCGAACAAGTCCAGACGCGAAGCTCGTTCTGCGTCGCTCGCGGTCTCGACTTCTCCCACTACCTGCGCAAGCCCGTCACGCTCGCTATCGCAACCGCGCACGCCAGCATCTACCTCGACGATGACGACCTCGGCGAGTACGAGGGGCCGGTGCTGCAGCCGCTCGCGCAGGCGTTCGAGGACCGCGTCTGGCCGGCGATCACCTCGGCGTTCGGAACGCTGACGGACGTGGACGGGGACGGGAAGCTACTGGTGCTCATCACGCACGAGCTCGGCGCCCACCTGAACGGCGGCTGGTTGATCGGCTATTTCGGCAACGCGGACCTGGTGCGGGCGCGCGACGATTCCGCGCAGTGCACGGCGGGCGGATCGAACCACGCGGAGATCGTCTACCTGAACGATCCCCGCAACGGCGCCGCAAATGGCTATGCGGCGGCGGACTTGTTCGGCGCGGTCTATCCGGCGACTCTGGCGCACGAGCTGCAACACCTGCTCAACTTCGCCCACCGCTGCGGGCGGCGCCCGTGCGACGGTCCCGAGGAGACCTGGATCAATGAGGCGCTCTCGAAGGTCGCGGAGGACCTCGCCGGCTATGGCTGGAACGTGGCGGGCGGTCGAGCGGAAGGGGCCGCTTATCTCGGGCACCCGAGCGGGGAGATGCGGGGATACGACGGGCGCAGCCTCACGCTCTGGGAGGGCGATCCGATCGGGAACTACCAGGGCGCGCACAGCTTCCTGCGCCTGTTCACCGATCGCGCCGGCCAGGACCTGCCTGGGCGCATCGCGAGCGGTGCGGGCGGAGTCTTCGGTCTGGAGTCGGCGCTGGGGATTCCCTTGCCGATGGCGATGGCGCAGTGGGCGTCGGCGCTGCTGCTCTCGAACGAGCCGGGCTCGCCATACAGCTTCTCCGGAAGCGCCTGGTCGCCGCTGCACGAACGCCTCCGCCATCTGGACACTCGCGCCGCCGGACCCGTATCCCTGCGGCACGACGGGATCGCCGCGATGATGTCGGGCCCGGGCCTGGGCGCGCCCGCGCGGGTCACCGTCCGCAGCCGCGAGGAGACGCCGCCGTACGTCGTGGTGGTGCGGGCGAGCGCGCAGCTTCCCGCCCAGTGATCAGGCGCGCAGCTTGTACCCGCGCCGGAGCAGCCAGAGAGCCCAGATGACGAGGACACCGGAGATGCCGGCGATCACGGCGAACCCGGCCCAGGGGCGCTCGACGTTGTGGCCGATGAGCGCGAAGCGCATCGATTCGATCATGTAGTAGATCGGGTTCAGGTGCAGGACGATCCGGAAGCCGGGCGGCAGCATCGCTGCGGAGTAGAAGACGCCGCCGAGGAACGCCAGCGGGGTGATCACGAAGGTGGGGATGAAGTTCACCTGCTCGAACTTCTCCGACCAGAGCGCGACGATGAGACCCGCCGCGGCAAAGCCGAGCGCGACGACCAGCCCCGCCAGCAGGGCCTCGAAGGGGTGGGGCACGTAGGGGCCGACGAACAGCGCCGCCGTCGCCCACGTCATTCCGCCGACGATCAGCGCCCGCGTCGCGCCGGCGGCGAGGAAGGCAGCGAGGATCTCCAGATAGCTGAGGGGCGTCACCAGCAGGTCCACGATGGTGCCCTGCAGCTTGAGGATGAACAGCGAGGAGCTGGTGTTGAGGAACGAGTTGTTGATGACCCCGAGCATCACCAGGCCGGGAACGAGGAAGCGGATGTAGGGGACGCCTTCCACTTCCCGCAGGCGCCCGCCCAATGACCA
>VBKQ01000454.1 GCA_005879505.1 Deltaproteobacteria bacterium | reverse complement strand
GGCTGCGGCTGCGCGCCCGGTGCGGGTGCGGCGGCGAGCGCCGCGGCCAGCGAGAGCAGGGAAGCCCAGCGCACGTGGTGCACGAGATTCTCCCGGTTCATTCGATGGAGTAGGTCTTGCGCAAGGTCTCGCCGCGGCGCTCGATCTCGATCTCGATCCTGCTCGCGTCGCGCAGCTTTTGGTAGATCTCCAGCGCCTTGTCCGGGCTGTTCATCTCGTAGCCGTTGATGCGCCGGATCACGTCGCCGTTCTGCACGCCGATCTTGGCGTACAGGGAGTCCGGGACGATGGAGAAGAGCTTGAAGCCGTTGGCCACGCCGTTCTTGAACGAGGGCACGATCCTCGCCTTGGTGGCCAGGTCGGAGAGGTTCGTGAGCGCGTTGTTGATCTCGCTGCGCGCTACCACGTACTGATTCTCGGAGAGCTGCTTGACGCCTTCCCCGCCGCCGGACGCCTGCGGCTGCGGCGCGCCGCCCGCCAGCGGCATCGGCGTCACTCCCAGATTCGGCGGAGGGGCCGCGCTGTTGTCGATGTATTCGTTGACGCCGCCGTTGTCGAGCAGCACCCGCTCCTTCTCGATGCCGTAGATCCGCGCTCCCTGGTACTTGTCGCCGATGGCGTAGACCTGTGTCTCGTTCAGGTCCGGATTCGTGATCTGACAGAGCGAATAGCGCGCCGGATCCGCGATGGCAGTGCCGATGAGGGCGCCGTGCAACGACGAGCGCACCGGGACCGGATTCCATCCCGCGCGCTGTGGTTGCGGAGTCTCGGTGCCCGCTGCAGCCGGCTTCGGAAGGGGGACGTCGAACAGCTTCGCCACCTTTTCCGCATCGAGCTCGACGCGCTGGAGCTGCGCCGCGGCCTGCGGCGTGGCGCCGGCCTGCTGCACCAGGGCCGGCCTCGGGGCGATGGCAGCTGCGGCGATGGTGTTCACCGTGCGCGCCGCGAGGTAGGCGCCGATCAGCACCGCGAGCGCGTCGAGCGCCCAGGAGTATCGCTGGAGGACGAGCTCCACATCACCCGGATCAGCAAGCACCATGCCAGCGTATTCGCTACGGTAATGCAGCCGCTCGTAACGGCCGGAGGAGGACCGAGCGACAACATGGCAAGGCGAGGTCGCGGCCCGCCGACATTTTGTCAGGACGAGCTGCTGGGGCAGGCGAACGGAAGGGACGACGTTTCCGTTCCGCGGAACACACCGCGGCCTCTTGCGCTCTACTCTTTTTCCCGATCGAGCTTGCGATAGATGGTCCGCGCCGCGATCCCGAGCAGCTGTGCGGCGAGGTTCTTGTCGCCCTTCGTTTGCCGCAGCGTCTCGCGGATGACGCGCAGCTCGATCTCCTCCATCGTCGTTCCCAGGGGAACCGCGAGCGTGCGTCCTTCGAGGGCGGCGCCGATGCCCGCTGCGCGCCCGGCGCCGCCGCTGCGCACCGACTCCGGCAGGTCGTCGACGTCGATCTGCGCGCCGCGCGAGAGGACCACCGCGCGCTCGATCGCGTGCTCCAGCTCGCGCACGTTGCCAGGCCACGGGTACGCCTCCAGGGCGGAGAGCGCGGCGCGGGTGAGCGCGCCGATCTGCTTTCCATTCTTCGCCGCGTAGCGGGCCATGAAATGGTCGGCGAGCAGCGGAATGTCCTCGATGCGATCGCGCAGCGGCGGCAGCACCACTTGGATCACGTTCAGGCGGTAGTAGAGGTCTTCGCGGAACTTGCCTTCCCGCACGCGCGCGGAGAGGTCCTGATTCGTCGCGGCGACCACCCGGCAGTCCACCTTCATCGTGCCGCTCCCGCCCAGACGCTCGATCTCGCCATCCTGCAGGAACCGGAGCAGCTTCACCTGCACGGAAGCCGTCAGCTCGCCGACCTCGTCGAGGAACAGGCTGCCGCCCTGTGCGCGCTCGATCCGGCCTTCCTTGCGCTGGACCGCGCCGGTGAACGCGCCGCGCTCGTATCCGAACAGCTCCGACTCGAGGATCGTCTCCGGAATCGCCGCGCAGTTGATGGGCACGAACGGACCCTGGGAGCGCGGCGAATGCTCGTGCAGCGCGCGCGCGAACAGCTCCTTGCCGGTGCCGCTCTCGCCCAGCAGCAGCACGGTGGCGGAGGAAGGCGCGGCCTGCCGGATGATGTCGAGGGTTGCGCGCAGCGAAGGGCTCTGACCCACGATGGGCTGCTCCGTCCCGGCGAGGCGTGCCCGGAGCTGCTTGTTCTCGAGCACCAGGCGGCGCTTGTCGATGGCCTGCTGCACGCTCTTGAGGACCGCATGGCGCTTGAGCGGCTTGGTGAGGAAATCGTACGCGCCGTCCTTCATGGCTGCGACGGCCGCCTCGACGGTGCCGTACGCGGTCATCAGGACCACTTCCGCGTCGGGCGCGACGGCTCGCACGGCGCGCAGCAGCTCCTGG
>VBKQ01000453.1 GCA_005879505.1 Deltaproteobacteria bacterium | reverse complement strand
CTCCGTCGGGACGCCGCGGCGGGCGGCGTCGCTGCGCACCTGGGCGATCACTGCGGGCGGCTCCACCGGCCGGACGGCCGGGATGATGGGAGCGGCCTGCGGCTCTTCCAGCGGAGGTGGCCGCGATAGGCCGCAGCGCTCGATGGCCTCCTTCAGCTCGTCCGGTTCGATCGGTTTCACCAGGTAGTCGCTCGCTCCGAGGCGCATCGCCTTCACCACAGCCTCTTTCTCGTCCATCGCGGAGAGCGCGATCACGGGCGCGGTACCGCCCTCAGCGCGATACCGCCGCAGCACCTCGAAGCCGTCGAGGATAGGCATCCGCAAGTCGAGGAGCACGGCCTGCGGCGGCGCCGCTGCCCCGGCCAGCCACTCCAGTCCTGCCTTGCCCTCGCCGGTAGCAAATGCGTGGTAGCCGATCCGCCCGAGCAGCTCGACCAGAATCTCGCGCGCCGCCTCGTCATCGTCGATCACCAGCACCTGGTTGGGTTGCTGCAGCATTTCTCCCTCATCCGATTTCGACCGTGTGTTGGTGAACGGCACACGGTTCTTTTTTCCGAAACACGCCGTTCCGGGAGGCGGCTGCGAGGTAGACGAGCTTCGCCAGTTCCTCGCCGTTCTCTATCGGAGAAAGCTGGTCGACCGCGCCATGGATCACCAGGGTAGGGGCGTTGACCGCGCCGAGCCGGCTGCGCGCGTCGTGCGAGAGCGCCGCGTCGACCTGGCCGACGAAGCCTTGCGCCGTCTGCGGCGGCTGCGAGGACGCGAACCGCAGCGCGGCCCGCACGTTGGCCTCACTCCGCCAGAAGCGGTCCGTGAACAGCCAGCAGTAGGCCTGCAGCTCCCACGCCTTGCGCAACTGCGAATCGTCGATCGCGATCGGGTAGAGAGCCCGCCACGCCTCGAGCAGAGCGCGGGACCGGGGCGGCTGTGCCGCGAAGGTCGAGAGCAACGCCAGCGACCGCACGCGCTCCGGATGCTCCAGGGCGAGCTCCTGCGCGATGGCTCCGCCCAGCGAGAGCCCGACCACGTGCGCCCGCTCGACGCCGGCGGCATCGAGCACCGCGAGAGCGTCGCCGGCGAGCTGCCGCGCCGCGTACGGACCAGGTGGCGCGTCGCTCTGCCCCACTCCGCGGTTGTCCGGTGCCAGCTCCCGATGCGTCTGCGAGAAATGCGCGAGCTGCACGGCCCAGGCCGCCGCGGGAGCATTGAGGCCCTGCAGCCAGAGCACGGGATCGCCCTTGCCTTGATCGATGACGTGCAACCGCGCGCCGTCAGGAGCGGTGACCCACACCCGCGGCGTTGTATCCGCATCTCCGGCGAAGCGGTACTTCGGCAGTGCGTTAGAGGAGATCCACCGCAACCGCGAACATGGTCGCGTGCGCGAACAGAAGCGGCACCTCGCCCCGCCGCCACCTGCGCACGGGCGGCGTGGCGCCGACGCGCGGCATCGCCACGAGCTCCCCCAGGGCGACGGCCGGGCCGAAGAGAAACGGAGGCAGGCGCAGCTTCTTCTGCGCCACCGCCAGCGCCGGCCCGTACACCCACCGGAGCGTCCTCCCCGCCTGCGCGCTCCCGAAGAGGCGTTTGCCCATCGCGCCGACGTCGTACACGGGCCGGTGACCCAGCAGCTTGCGCTCGAGCGCGTCGGCGACGCGCAGAGCGAGCGTGGCGAGGAGCGCGGCGCGGATCATTCGCCTCATGCGAAAAAATTGGGGTGCGAACGATCGGGCGGCCTGCCTGTCCGCCCGCCGGCACGGCGAGCTACATGTACTGGCCGCCGTTGATGTTGAGTTGCGCGCCGGTGATCCAGTCGCCCTCGGTGCAGAGGAACCGGACGAGGCGCGCGACCTCGTCGGCCTCGCCGAAGCGGCCGATCGGAATCCGTCCCTTCACCGCTTCCTTCGCCGCCTGCGGCATCGACGCCACCATGTCGGTATCCACGAAGCCGGGACAGATGGCGTTCACGGTCACGGCGTACTTCGCCACTTCCTGCGCGACGCTCTTGGTGAATGCGATCACTCCGGCCTTCGCCGCCGCGTAGTTCGCCTGCCCGAACGCGCCGGTCTGCCCGATGATGGAAGCGATGTTGATGATCCGGCCCCAGCCGCGCCCGATCATCGGCTCCAGCACGGCCTTGGTGCAGTGGAACACCGAGTCGAGGTTCGTGTGGATGACCTCGTCCCATTCGGATGCGCTCATCTTGCGGATGCTGCGGTCCCGATTGATCCCGGCGTTGTTCACCAGGATGTCGACCGGGCCCAGCTGCTTCGCCGCTTGCTCGAGGAGCTTGTGACAGTCCTCCGGCCGCGAGACGTCGGCATGGAACACGCCGACCCGGCATCCACCGCGCTCGAACTCGGCCGCCAGATCGTCGGCATGCTCGCGGCCTTTGCAGTAATGGACCGCCATCGTGGCTCCCTCGGCGGCGAGCGCGCGCGCGATCGCTTTTCCGATTCCTCGCGAAGACCCGGTAACAACGGCCACTTTGCCCGAGAGGCGCCTCTGTGTCGCTGCTCCGTCCACCTGCGGCCTTTCGCCGGCCAGGTCGTGCACCCCTGGGTCCAAGCGCATGTGAGGGTCCCTCCGACGCGGCACGTTACGAATTTGTAGGCGAGGGCGCAAGCGTCTGATTACGCAGCGTCTGTTAACGACGCAACGCATCAGTGCGCATGAGGACCTTCGCTCGCGCGAGCACCGCGTCGATCATCTTCGCAGTCAGCTTTCCGGTGTTCGTGTTCTGCTGGCTGACGTGATAGCAGCCGAGCAGCACCGGCCCGCCCGGGATCTTCGCCTCCGCCGCATGTCCGAACTGCGGGCGTGGCCGCGGGATCGCAAGCCCGCGCCGGGAGAAATGCGAAAGCGCTGCGGCCCAACCGATGCTGCCGAGCGCCAGCACCACGCTCACATCCTGCAGGAGCGCGATTTCGCGGTCGAGCCAGACGCTGCAGCGCGCAAGCTCGTCCGGCAGCGGTTTGTTTCCCGGCGGCGCGCACCGGCAGGGCGCGGTGATGAAAGCTCCCCGCAGCGCGAGGCCATCGTCCCTGCGGACGCTGGTGGGCTGGTTCGCAAATCCGGCCCGGTGCAGCGCGGCATAGAGAAAATCCCCGCTGCGGTCGCCCGTGAACATCCGTCCGGTGCGGTTGCCGCCGTGGGCCGCCGGCGCCAGCCCCACGATGAGCAGCCGCGCGTGTGGATCGCCGAAACCGGGCAGCGGCCTTGCCCAGTACGTCCAGTCCCTGAACCGCTTGACCTTGAGACGCGCGACCTCCTCGCGCCAAGCGACTAGCCGCGGACAGGCGCGGCAGTCGACGATCTCGCGATGCAGCGCCCGCAGCCCGTTCAAGACCCGCGCGTGCCGCCCCGTCCACCCCCGCGCTGGCTGCCGCGTGGCATGTTCTGCGCCGGCCCGCGCATGCCGAACCCGCGCTGACCTTGGACGTCCTTGCCGTGCGGCGTGCCCCGGAACCCGCCGCCGCCGCCGAACTTGCCGCTGCCCTGCCCTTTCTCCTCGGCCTCGTTCACTTTCAGCGGCCTGCCGCCGAAGTCCTTCCCGTTCAGCTCGGCGATGGCTGCCTTCGCCTCCTCCTCGCTGTCCAGATCGACGAAGGCGAATCCGCGCGAGCGGCCCGTCTCCTTGTCGGTGATGATCTTCACCGAGCGGACCGTCCGCTTGTCGCCCGCGATCAGCTGCTTGATCTGCGCTTCGGTGGTGTCGAAGGGAAGATTGCCTATGAACAAGCGAGCCATGTCCTCGTTCCTTTCCCTGAGCGCTGTCGATCCTATGCCAGATCGCCCTGCCGCGCACCGGAACCCGCCTTGTGGCATCCTGGCGACTGATGCTTGAGGCGGTGCGCCTTCGCGGCGCTACCAAGCGCTACGGCGCCTTTACCGCGCTCGACCACGTCGACCTGGACATCCATCGCGGCGAGGTCTTCGCGCTGCTCGGCCCGAACGGCGCCGGGAAGACCACCCTCATCAGCCTGGTGGCGGGAACCGCCCTCGCCAGCGAAGGCAGTGTGGAAGTGCTCGGCCGCGACGTGGTGCGCGACTACCGGTTCACCCGCCGCGCCGTGGGGCTGGTGCCGCAGGAGATCAACTTCGACCCGTTCTTCACCGTGGAGGAGACCCTCCGCTTCCAGGCCGGATACTTCGGCATGCGCTTGTCCGATGCCCGCATCGACGAGATCCTCGGCAACCTGTCGCTGCGCGACAAGCGGACCGCCAACACGCGCTCGCTTTCTGGAGGAATGAAGCGGCGCCTGCTGATCGCCAAAGCGCTGGTGCACGATCCGCCCGTGCTCTTCCTCGACGAGCCGACCGCCGGCGTCGACGTCGAGCTGCGGCGCGACCTCTGGGCATACGTGAAGCGGCTCGCGTCCGCGGGCACCACCGTGGTCCTCACCACGCACTACCTGGAAGAGGCCGAGGAGCTCGCCGACCGCATCGGCGTGATCAAGAACGGCCGGCTCCTGGTGGTCGAGGACAAGCGTGAGCTGATGGCGCGGCACTCGAAGCGCACCGTGCGCCTTGCGCTGGAGAAGCCGGTCCGCGAGCTGCCCGCACCGCTCCTCGCCGCGGGCGCCGCGCTCGCCGAGGGAGGGGCGGCTTTGGTGCTGACGCCGAGGGTCGGCGAGCCGCTCTCCGTGCCGCTGCAGGCGGTGGCCGCGGCAGGCTTGCGCGTCGCCGACGTGCAGACGCGCGAGCCACGGCTGGAAAACGTGATCGTCGAGCTGCTGAACTCGCCCGCGCCGATCGCGCCGGCGACCAACGGCGCCACCGCGCTCGAGCGGCCGCTGCCTCCGCTGCCGGTCGCCGCGCAGCCGGTGGAGAAGACGCTCGGCGTGCGCACCCTCTACCGCAAGGAGGTGAAGCGCTTCCTGCGCGTTCCGGGGCAGACGATCCTCTCGCCGCTGATCACCACCGCGCTCTATTTCGTCGTCTTCGGCTGGTCATTGGGCGGCCGCCTGCGGGAAGTGGAAGGCGTCCCGTACATCCGC
>VBKQ01000079.1 GCA_005879505.1 Deltaproteobacteria bacterium | reverse complement strand
GCGGCGGAGGCCGGTTCTCGGCGCTCCTTCTCGAGGGGCTGGACCACTACCGCAAGGGCCGCATGCTCGACGCGGTGAAGGCGTGGGAAGAAGCCTACCTGCTCGAGCCTACGAACCTGCGGGCGCGGGAATTCCTCCGCTCGGCCCTGGAACGCATCCACGCGGTGATGTCCCCGGCGAAGGCCCCCACGGACGCGGCGCCAACACATCCCTGGCTGCCCGCTCAGCCTCCCGCCGCCGCCCAGGCCTTCCCGTCCTCCGTGCCCCGGCAACCGGCGCCTGCCCAGGCAAGTCCGGGCAAACCGAAGCCCGCTGCCGCTGCTCCGGCGAAGCCTGCCGCGACCCCGCGCAACGCCTGGGATGAGGGACCGTCGCTCGCGATTCCCCAGCCGGAGACCGGCGACAGCAGCGGGGGCGCCTGGTCGATCCACGCCGACACGCTGCCGAACGCATCGGTGTCCGACGACGAGACCGACGTCTGGATGCGAGGCGCGCGCGAGCTGGTGGCGCTCAACGACTTCTCCGGCGCGCTGGAGCTCTTGAACAAGGTGCTGCAGCGGAAGGCGAACGACAAGGACGCGCTCCAGCTCTACGAGGTGTGCGAGCACAACCTGACCCTCATGTACGAGAGCAAGATCGGCGCGATGGACGCGCGCCCGCGCACCGCCATTCCGCCGGACGAGATCATCTGGCTGAACCTCGATCCGCGGGCGGGCTTCGTCCTCGCGCAGATCGACGGCGAAGTATCCTTCGACGACCTGTACGCGATCTGCGGCCTCAAGCGGCTCGACACGGCCCGCATCCTCTGCGAGCTGCTGGAGCAGGGCGTCGTCCAGGTCGAGGGTCGCGATCAGGCAGTCGCCAAGCGCGCCATGCCTCGAAGCTGACCTCTTCGGATAAGGTCTACAGGATGTACCGGGAGAGGTCTTCGTCCTTGAGCACCCGGTCGAGCTTCTCCCGGACATAGCCCACGTCGACGCGGATCGATTTCCCGGCGAAGTCCGGCGCCGCGAAGGAGACGTCCTCGAGGACCTTCTCCAGCACGGTATGCAGCCGGCGAGCGCCGATGTTCTGCATCCGCGTGTTCATGTCGTGAGCGACGCGCGCCACCTCTTCGATGCCGCTCGCATCGAAAACCAGCTCGACGCCCTCGGCACCGAGCAGCGCCGAGTACTGCCGGCTGAGGGCGTTGCGCGGCTCGGTGAGGATGCGCATCAGGTCCGCCTGCGAGAGCGCCTCCAGCTCGACGCGGATGGGAAAGCGCCCCTGCAGCTCGGGCAGCAGGTCGCTGACCTTCGCCAGGTGGAAGGCGCCGGCGGCGATGAAGAGGACGTGGTCCGTCTTCACCGGTCCGTACTTCGTGTTCACGGTGCTTCCCTCGACGATGGGCAGCAGGTCGCGCTGGACCCCTCCCCGCGACACGTCGGGGCCGTGCGACGGACCGGCCGGAAGGGCCACCTTGTCGATCTCGTCGATGAAGACGATCCCATTCGACTGCACCCGCTCGAGCGCGTCGCGCGCCACGCTGTCCTTGTCGACGAGCTTTTCCGCCTCGTCCTGGGCCAGCACCCGCCGCGCCTCGGGGACCGTGAGCTTGCGCTTCTTGCTCTTCTTTCCGAACGGCAGGTTCCCGAGCACCTCCTGCAGATTGAGGCCCATCTCCTCCATCCCCTGCGACCCGAAGATCTGCATGGTGGGCGCCGCCCGCTCCTGCACGTCCACCTCCACCGTGCGATCGTCGAGACCGCCGGCGCGCAGCATTCCGCGCAGCTTCTCGCGGGTCGAGTCGCGGGAGCCGGGCAGCAGGAGATCGAGCAGGCGCTCCTCCGCGAGCTCGTCGGCGCGGGGCTGCACCTCTTTCTGCCGCTCCTCGCGCACCAAGGCGACGCCCGCCTCCATCAGGTCGCGGATCATCGAGTCCACGTCCTTGCCGACGTAGCCCACCTCGGTGAACTTGGAGGCCTCTACCTTGACGAACGGAGCGCCGGCAAGCCGCGCCAGCCGGCGGGCGATCTCCGTCTTTCCCACGCCGGTCGGCCCGACGAGGATGATGTTCTTCGGCATCACCTCGTCCCGCATCTCGGGCGTGAGCCGGAATCGCCGCCAGCGGTTGCGCAGCGCGATGGCGACGGCGCGCTTGGCGGCGGCCTGCCCGACGATGTAGCGGTCCAGCTCCGCGACGATCTCGCGCGGGGGCAGATCCTTTCCGGCGGTCATGTGCTCACAGCTCCTCGATGGAGATCTGGTCGTTGGTGTAGATGCAGATGCGGGCGGCGATCCGCAGCGACTCCTCCACGATCTGCCGCGCGCCGAGCTGCGAATGCTTCAGCAGGGCGACCGCGGCGGACTGCGCATAGGGCCCGCCGCTGCCGATGGCGGCAACGCCCTCGTCGGGTTCCACGACGTCGCCGGTGCCCGAAAGGATGAGGGTGCGCTCCTTGTCGGCCACCACCAGGAGGGCCTCGAGCCGGCGCAGGAACCGGTCCGTGCGCCAGTCCTTCGCCAATTCCACCGCGGCCCGGGCCAGGTTCTTGTTGAAATCCTTGAGCTTTCCCTCGAAGCGCTCGAACAGCGTGAAGGCGTCGGCGGTGGCGCCCGCGAAACCGGCCAGGATCGAGCCGTCGCCGAGCCGGCGCAGCTTCTTGGCGCCGTGCTTCATCACCGTCTTGTCCAGTGTGACCTGGCCGTCTGCGCCCAGGGCGACCTTGCCGTCCTTGCGCACGCAGATCACCGTCGTCGAACGGATCTTCATCGGGCCCCCGATGCTAACGCTGCGCTGCAATACGTGCGATGCTACCTTGGCTGCCAATGTCCGGCTCCGGCGTGATCATCCTCTTCGGCGGAACCAGCAATGAACGGCGCGTCTCGGTGGCGTCCGCCCAACATATCGCCGCTGTGCTCGACGAGGCGGCAGCCTGGTTCCTCGCTCCCACCGGAGCGGTGCATCCGGTGACTCTCGACGAGCTCGCCGGCTTCGAGCGCGCGTTCGAGCGCGATTTCAAGCCGGCCGCGGCGGCCGCCTTCCCCTCGGTGGTCGCGGCGTTCGAGAGCCAGCCTTCGCAGGTGTACGTCCTCGCGCTGCACGGGGGGGAAGGCGAGGACGGCACCATCCAGCGCATGCTCGAAGCGCGGCGCATCGCGTTCACCGGCCCCGGAGCGGAGGCCTCGGCGCGGGGGTTTGACAAAGAGGTCGCGAAGCAAGTGGTGAGCAGCGCCGGCGTGCGCATCGCCCGCTCCGTGCACCTGTCGAAGGACCCGAAGGTGATGCGGCGGGAGATGGCGGAGATGCTCGCGATCTACCGACGCGTCGTGGTGAAGCCGGTGGCCGGCGGCAGCAGCGTCGGGCTGTACCATGTCGGATCGGCGCAGGACGCCGACGGGGCGGCAAGAGGCATCGAGGAATCGGGAGAGGCTTATCTCGCCGAGGAGTTCGTCTCGGGCACCGAGCTGACGATCGGGGTGGTGGACGGGCCGTCGGGATCGCGCGCGCTGCCGCCCAGCGAAGTGCGCCTCGAGCAGGGGCGCGCCTTCGATTACGAGGGGAAGTACCTGGGCAAGGGGACGAAAGAGATCACGCCGGCGGAGGTTGCGCCGGCGGTGGCTCGCGCCGCGCAGGACCTCGCGCTCGCCGCCCACCGCGCCCTCGAATGCGAGGGCTACTCCCGCACTGACGTCATCTCTTCCCCGAACGGACCGGTGTTCCTCGAGCTGAACACCCTGCCCGGCCTCACTCGCGCCTCCTTTCTTCCCCAGCAGCTCGCCGTGGAAGGCACCTCGATGCTCTCGTTCCTCGAGGGCCAGCTCGCCATCGCCCGCAACCGCCGGGACCGCGCTCAAAGAGCGTGATCCGAAGAGGTCTATTTCTTGCGCGCCCGGGGGTGGGCGTCTTCGTACGCCTGCAGCAGGTGCTCCGCCGAGACGTGGGTGTAGCGCTGGGTGGTGGAGAGCGAGGCGTGACCGAGCAGCTCCTGGATGCCGCGCAGATCGGCCCCCATGTCGAGCAGGTGCGTGGCGAAACTGTGCCGGAGCGCGTGAGGATGGACGTGCCGGGCGGCGCCCGCCATCGCTGCGTATCGCGCCAGGTGGCGGGCGACGCTGCGCGCGGTCAGGCGCCCGCCCCGGCGATTCACCAACAACGCGGATCCCTTCGGGCGCAGCTCCGGGCGGCGGCTGAGATAGGCCTGGAGCGCGGCCAGCGCTCTACTGCCGAGCGGCACGATCCGCTCCTTGTTTCCCTTTCCGCGGACGCGGACCGACTCGTGCGGGAGGTCGCCGAGGTCGAGCCCTACCAGCTCGGAAACGCGCAATCCCGCGCCGTAGAGCAGCTCGAGCGCCGCCCGATCGCGCAGCCCCGCCGGCGTGCGCCGCGAAGGAGCGTCGACGATGGCGAAGCAGTCGTCCACCGCGACGACGTTGGGCAGCGAGAGCCGGCGTCTGGGAAATACGAGCCGCCGTGCGGGGCTGTCCGCGAGGTGACCCATGCGCACGCGGTGTTCGTAGAACGCGCGCAGGCTCGCCTGCTTGCGCGCCAGCGTCGCGGCCGAGTTGGCGGAGAATCGCGAGGCGAGGAACCCCCGCAGATCGTCTCGTGTCGCCGCATCCAGCGCGATCCCGCGCTCGCCGAGAAAAGCCGCGAGCTGCCGCAGATCCGCGACGTACGCCCGCCGTGTGTGCGTCGAGGCCCGCTCCACCTGCGCGAGGTGCGCCGCGAAGGCCTCGATCTCGGGATACATGCCAAGGATAGTGCAGGCCTCAGGGCAGGTCCGCCAGAAACACGCCTCCCTTTCTGGCCGCCACGATCGCGTAGACGACGCGCCTTCCCGAGTCATCGGCGAATCGGGAGCTCGGGTCCACCTCCTCCACGAACGGCTTCACCCGTCCGGCGGCGGCGCCCGCGGCGGAGATCACGGCAAGATCGACCGCGCGCGCCGAGCCGCGATGCGGCTGCTGCACGAGGATGCGCTTCCCGTCGCGCGAGAGATCGAATCCGGACACGTCGGCGGCGAGCACTTCGGGCGCGCCTCCCCCGAACGGCGCGCGCAGCAGCGAGCAACTCCGCGGTCCTCCCGCGCAGCGCGCCTTGTAATACAGGGTCGCGCCGTCGGGCGAGAGCGTCCACCCGTAGACCCCTTCGTCGAAGCGGCGCGGCTCGAGGCGGGGCGTGGAGAGATCCACGCCCCAGAGCTCGAGCTTGAAATCGCCCTTTTCCGGAGCCTGGACGAGGTACAGCACGCGCCTGCCGGACACCGAGAAGCTCTGGACCTTGCCGGCGATCTCGGCCGCCGTGCCGCCCGGCGCCGCGGCCGTCAGGGTTCCCGCCCGGGCGCGCGCGTCATAGCGCGCGAGGCAGAGGAGATCGCCAGCTGCTCCCCAGCGCCACTCCACGACGCGCGACGCGACCAGGCGCGGAGCGCCCGACGGCCTCGCGAGGCGAAAGAGATCTCCGCTGGCCTCGCCCGGCTGTCTGCCGGTGGAGAGCAGCGCCAGCTCGCGCCCGTCAGGTGAAAATGCGAAAGCCGTGGCGGCCGCGACGCGCACGCCGTCGATCAGCAGCGGCCGATCTCCGCCCTTGGGCGGCGGCGCTCCCAGGGCGGCGAGCGCGCCATCCGGAGCGAAAGCAAAATCGGAGGTGGCGATCGCCATCTCCCGCGCCGAGCCCGATTGCGGATCGACCGCCCAGAGGGTCCCGCCTGCGGCGGCGGACGCGCGAGCGGCGATGCGGCTGCCGTCCGGCGACCAGGCAACGCCTTGCACTCCGGAGAGCGCGACGGTTCGTTCGCCGAACCCGAGGAGATCGCGCCCCACGAACGCGAGCTCGCCGCGCGGCGACCATGCGAACGCGCGCGCCGCCTTCGCTACCTGGCGAGGCGCGCCGCCGGACGACGTGACCCACAGCTCCCCCTCGCCCTCGCGGAAACGCCAGCGCGCGAGAAACGCCAGCTCGCTGCCTCGGGGCGAGAATGCGTACGTCCCCTCCTGCATGGAGACCCCGGAGCCTGCTTTGCGATCGTCGAGCCAGAGGTCTCCCGAGAGCAGATCGTCCGGTACGGCGGGATCGTCCGGGTGGCTGGCGTCGAGCAGGAATGCGACGGCGCCGTCGCGCGCGATCAAGCCGCGCGCCAGGCCGGAAGCGAGCTTGCGGCCGGGCGGGGCCTGCGTGCAGGCGAGGCAGAGCAGGACGATGATGCATTTCAGCAACGCCGACCGGTACATGCCGCCAGCGTAGCCCGCATGGCCGCCTCGCGGCGGCCGGGCCTACGGCCGCAGTTCGTTCGAAGACCCTGTGGCCGGTTCCGGACCGAGCAGCACGCGCTGCTGCGCCGCCCAGGCGGCGAGCTCGCGCCGCGCCCGAGCGAGCATGCGCGGCTTGCGCTCCTGCTTCTTGTGCCGCTCGGAGAGCGGTGGAAAGAGCGCGTAGACGACGTTGGTCGGCTGGTACTCGTAATCGTCCGGGTGGGCCTCGCCACTGACGTGCCGGAGGAGGGCGCCGATGGCGGTGGTCCCCGGCGGCGGAACGAATTCCGTTCCACGCAGCCGCGCCAGAACGCGGCGCGCCGCGACGTGCCCGGAGGCGGCGCTTTCGACGTAGCCTTCGACTCCGGTGATCTGCCCGGCGCAGTAGACGTGCGGCAGCGCTTTCAGGGAGCCGTCCGGCGCGATCACGCGTGGAGCGTTCAGGAACGTGTTGCGGTGGATCTGGCCAAGGCGGATCCACTCCGCCTTCGCGAGCCCTGGAATGCGGCTGGAGAAGATTCGCTTCTGCTCCGGCCAGGTGAGCCGCGTCTGGAATCCCACGAGGTTCCAGGCCGTACCCGCCTTGTCTTCACGCCGCAGCTGCACCACCGCATGCGGGCGCCTTCCGGTGCGCGGGTCCGTGAGCCCGACCGGCTTCATCGGACCGTAGGCGAGCGAGTCGCGGCCGCGCTCGGCCATCACTTCGATGGGCAGGCACCCTTCGAAATACCGCGCCTGCTCGAACTCGTGTGGCGCAACCTTCTCTCCATGGAGCAGCTCGTCGACGAATGCCTCGTACTCCTCCTGCGTGAGCGGGAGGTTGAGATAGTCGGCTCCTTCCCCTTTGCCATATCGCGACTGTGCAAACGCGACCGAGGGGTCGACCGAGTCGCCGGCCACGATGGGGGCGATGGCGTCGTAGAATGCGAGCTGCGAGTCGCCGACGGCCTGCGCGAGCGATCGTGCCAGGGCTTCGGCGGTGAGCGGACCGGTCGCCACGATGCACGGCTCCGGCCCGGCGGGCAGCTCGCGCACTTCCTCCGATACGGCGCGGATGCGCGGATGCGCCCGGACCTGCGCCGTGAGCCCGCCGCTGAACGCGATCCGATCGACCGCAAGCGCGTCGCCGGCGGGAACACGCGCCCGGTCCGCCTGGGCCAATACCGGCGAGCCGAGCCGCCGCAGCTCCTCGTGCAGGAGTCCAATGGCGTTGTGCGGATTGTCCGACCTGAGCGAGTTCGAGCAGACCAACTCCGCCAGCCCGTCCGCCTTGTGGGCAGGCGAGCGCCGTTCCGGCTTCTGCTCGTGCAGGACGACGTCCGCTCCCGCATCGGCGAGGAGAAGCGCCGCTTCGGTCCCCGCCAGCCCGCCGCCGACAATGTGCACCAGGTGGCTCATCCCGGCGGCTTGCTATACGCCTACGCGAGCGATGGCAAGTGATGCCCCGCAGCCCGGCCGGATCACGCCCACGACCCGTCGACCGACCCACCGTCACCGCGGGGAGCGAATCCCCGCCGCGAGCACCGGCGCGGCTGCGGAACGCACATCAAGCTAAGGCCGGGCGCGCTGGCGGCAACGGGCTAGCTGGCGCAGGCGTTCAGGGGTGCGACATCGCCTGAGAGACGCGGCCGGCGAAGGCCGCGGTCCGCCCAGCCAGCTGGATGAACCCGTCAGCGCTTAGGGGCACGGTGGACCGCCGTCGAGCGCGACGAGGAATCCGCCATCGCCAAGCACCAAAGCAGGTAGAGCGGCGCGCGCCTCACGTTCGGAACTTTAGCCTGCTGGACCACCGCATTGGCATGCCGACTTCGGCGGGGTGTCCGAGCTCGCTCCCCGACTCAGGAAGCCTGGGCCTGCGCTGACACGTTGCTGGGGTCCGGGGCTTCGCGCCGATACCCGCATTCCTTGTCCGGGCAGGCGATGAACGCGCCGTCCCGTTTCGTGTACTTCTGGAGCAGATACGGCTTGCCGCACTGCGGGCAGGGCCCCGGGATCGGACGGTCCCATGC
>VBKQ01000452.1 GCA_005879505.1 Deltaproteobacteria bacterium | reverse complement strand
TCGAGCAGCGGCTCGGTCTTGCCAGCGCGTTCGGGCTGAAGAATCCCTACTTCAACGTGCACGAGCGGGTCACCAACGACACGTCCGTGATCGGTGGCCGGACGGTGATCAACTGGTCCAGCTACAACTATCTGGGCTTGTCGGGCGACGCGAACGTGACCCGCGCCGCGCAGGAGGCGGTGGCGCGGTACGGAACCAGCGTCTCGGCGAGCCGAGTCGCCTCCGGCGAGAAGCCCCTCCATCGCGAGCTGGAGCAGGAGCTGGCCGCGTTCCTCGGCACCGAGGACAGCGTGGTCACCGTCTCGGGGCATGGTGTGTTCGTCACCACCATCGCCACCTTGATGAAGGACGGCGATCTGGTGCTCCACGACGCGCTCGCGCACGACTGCATCTTGGCCGGCGCGAAGCTCTCGGGCGCCAAGCGCCGCCCGTTCGCGCACAACGACTGGCGCGCGCTGGAAAAGCAGCTCCAGCAGCTGCGGCCGCACTACCGGCGCGTGCTCATCGCCATCGAGGGCGTGTACTCGATGGACGGCGACTTCCCCGAGCTGCCGAAGTTCATCGAGCTGAAGAAGAAGTACGGCTGCCTGCTGCTGGTCGACGAGGCGCATTCCATCGGCGTGATGGGGAAGACCGGCGCGGGCATCGGCGAGCACTTCGGCGTGAACAGGGCCGACGTGGACTTGTGGATGGGCACGCTGAGCAAGAGCTTCGCTTCCTGCGGAGGCTACGTCTGCGGAACCAAGCAGCTGGTGCAGTTCCTCAAGTACGCGGCGGGCGGATTCGTCTACAGCGTCGGCATCTCGCCGGCGAACACCGCGGCGGCGCTAGAGGCGCTGCGCCAGCTCAAGGCGCATCCGGAGAAGGTGGCGCGGCTGCACGAGCGCGCCTCGCTGTTCCTGCGGCTCGCCAAGGAGAAGGGGATCGACACGGGCTTCTCGGAGCAGAGCGCGGTGATTCCCGCAATCCTGGGGAACTCGCTGCACGCCCTCATGGTCAGCGACGCGCTCAAGCACCGCGGCATCAACGTCCAGCCCATCCTCTATCCCGCCGTGGAGGAGACCGCCGCCCGCCTGCGGTTCTTCTGCACCGCCACGCACACCGATCAGCAGATCCGCGAGACCGTGCAGGTGCTGGCGGAGGAGATCGCCCGGGCACGGGCGGATTCGGGCGAGACGGCAACGGCTGACACCGCTACCGGAAGCTCCTAACGCAGCAGGGGGGAGGGCGTTCCCGCCGCCGCGAGCACGAGCTGCGAGGAGGCGCGCGTCGCAGCGACGTAGAGCGACCGCCGCGCCTCCGCGGTATCCGCGTACTGGCCAGCCGCGGCGTCCGGGACCACGACGTGATCGAACTCGAGCCCCTTCACCTCGGGTACGCAGGTGACCTGGGCGCCGGGACCGAACGTGAACGCCCCTTCCAGCGCCAGATTCGCGGGAACGACCATCTGCGCCAACCGGGCAAGCTGCGCGGCCGCCTGCGGCGTGCGGCAGATCACCGCGGCGGCGGCGGTCGGGTCTTCCGCATCGAGGTCGCGCAAGGCCTCGACCAGCCAGGCCGCAAGATGGCATTCGTCATGGAAGCGGGCCAGCGGGAATGCCGCTTTGCCGCCTTCGCTGCGGAGCGCGCGCGCGAACTCGGTCACCTCCCGTGGACAGCGGTAGCCGACCTCCAGCACCGCCCTGCTGTGCTCCGCGGCGCCCAACTCGCGCATGGTCACGTCCCAGCCCCGGAAGTTGGCCGCCGGGTCGACCTGCTGCGCCGCATCTCCGGCGACGATCAGCGTCCCTCCGCGCGACACGCATCGACCGAGCAGCGACAGCTCCAGCGGGGAGAATTCCTGCGCCTCGTCGATCAGCAGGTACTGGTACTTGCTCGGGGAAGCCGGCGCGACCCGAGCGCGCTGCGCGCGCAGCCGCTCCAGCTCGAACAGGACCGCGTAGTCCTCCACGTCGACGGTCTCCGCGTCGCCCATCGGCGTCCCTTCGTCGATGGCGCGTCCGTCCACCGTCGCCAGGCGCTCCTCGTCGACGTGCGCGTACTCGCGCTCGGTGCTCTGGGTGAACTGCACGCGGGTATGCTCCACCGACTCCGCCGCCGCGGTCAGCGGCAGTCCGCCTCGCAGCGCGACTTCCTCCATCAAGGGGCGATCTCCGAACAGCGCGTGCAGGTCCTCGCGCCCCGCCAGCTTCGCCCGGTGTCGCGTCTCGTCGTCCGGCGGCGGCGGCGGACGG